>NZ_JAQMIL010000120.1:0-16263 GCF_029990105.1 Bradyrhizobium sp. Arg237L
CGAATCGTTCCATCCAAAGCTTGAATCACAGCCAAGCACGAATGAGAATCCTGAATCCCAACAGACCCTAGACCGCGGCGGCGCTTTCACCGGCGGCTGCACGGCTTGGTTGTAGCGACAGCCAATTGTATGTAGAGTGTCCGCTGGGGGCTAGTATTTCGATGGACGCAGGTGATTACAGGAAAAGCGCCGATGCCCTCGGCGGGATATTAGACGACGCAACTCGAAGATGGCAGTTCGAGAACATTTGCGGTGAGGCCGTAACTTACGAGCTGGGGGCACAATTCGGTGACGATTGCGCGGAGAAACCTGGTCTTTATGGGTTTCTCCTGAAGAGGATGGCTAAAGCCGCCTCAGATTACGCACTGCCGAAAGAGGCTGATCCGCGTGATTTTGAAGAGAATGTTTTGAATGCTGCTCTAGAGATCGTCAGATCGTTGCGGTTTGCTTTCGTCCGCTATGGCTCGGATAGCTCGTCGCCAAATTTCTGGGACGGCAACGCAAATCCGCTCGACAAAATACGAGCAAAGCAGGTCCCTTATATCGATCGCTCACAGCTTGAATGTGTGATCGGCGACTACTTGGCACTCCCGTATCGTTGCCAAGCTCTGGACCGTTTTCTTGTCCGCGCTCTAATTGCAATGGAACTCTACGCTTTTGGCGACGAGATGCTCAACGAAGAAACATTCGGGCTGTTTCCGGCGAGGTCTCCATTGAAGCAACGCCACGCATTGCTCCAATATTTGAAGGGCCAACTCGTCAATGGCGTTCTCTTCGGCGGAATTGCAGCGCTCGCACTTTGGGCAAGTTCGAGCCGATGGATCGGAGTGAGCACCGCGGAATGGATTGCGGGGGTATGCGGGTTCCTGTTCTTGGCGTTTGCGTCAATAAGCACGTTCGGCCTGCCTTTCTGGTGGTATGCCCAAGCCATGGCGCGGCGGCGCGTTCGGAAATTGCTTGCGACAATGTCTACACTCTACAATGAACAAAGGTCAGATGGCCCGATTAGCGCTCAATATGTTCGGGACCGAGCGAACGACGCGGCTAAACAGGGGGTCGTGTGGCCCGCACCTCTATTTGCGTTGCTGGACGATATTATTTCGCGCACCGGACGCTTCTAGGCGCGTACGACGTCGCCGAAAGAGACGGCGCGTTCCGCGCGGCAATGGAACTGGGCCAAGCATCCAAATGCCATCTATGGGGACAAAATGACACAAGACAAACTCGACGAACTCAACGAACGCGTAGCGTGGCTAGAACGTAAGATGGTTCGGGTGCTTTGGCTCTTGGTATCTGCGACCTCAGGGTTCGCAGGCTTCATGGTCGCCTACACCATCGACAAGTCCCTTGGCTGGCCCTCGATACTTGTAGCGGTCGGGATATGGCTCACGGCTGGGTTCATCTTGCAGCGGCAAGAGTTTAAGGGCGCTCCGAGGCACATCCAATTTATCGACCCTTAATATCTATCGAAGGCTCCGAGCGTCAATTCGGGGCCGCATCTGGTCAACGGCTTCCTGATAACCGCGCCTAATGCCATGGTCGAGCCGATCCACCCCAAGGCCATGCCGGTGATCCTAACCACCGACGAGGAGCGCGACGTGTGGAATGCGAGCGCCGGGGGATGAGGCTAAGGCATTGCAGCGGTCGTTGCCGGAGGACGCGATCAGGATCGTGATGAGCGAGGCGCGAGTTGATGCGCCCTCGCCCCTTGTGGGAGAGGGCTGCTCCGGCCATGTGTATCACCTTCTCGCACAAGGGGAGAAGGTGAAATCAGCATCGCCAGCACACGCCAGCGGAATAACGGGGACTCCGGTGGCGGCGAGAGTTCGGGGGTGTAGCCGGTCAGCTTTTCCAGCAAGAAGCTGTCCATCACCATGCCGCGCCAGACGCGCTCGACGCGTTCGAGCGGCTGGCGCGCGGCGCCCTCCGAATCCAAGAATGGCATCTGGCTGTCGAGCTCGCGCACGACATAGATGCCGGCGTGATCCCTGATGCGGTCCATGCCGGGATCTAGAAAACCCTGGAAGCGGCCGCGCTCGTTGAGCTGGACCACGGGCACGCGGCCGTTGAAGAACCAGCGCAACATCGCATAGGTGCGGTAGTCAGTGGTCGCGATCCATGTCGCGCCTTGCTTCTGCAATTGATCTTCGACGCGCGCGGCGAGTTCTCGGTAGCCGGCCTCGCCGCCGATCGGATCGGTGCGGCCGATGAGATTGAAGGGCGTTGCGACATAATAGACGAACACGCAGACGACGAAGGCGATACCGGAGATCACAGCGATCCGCGCCCAGGAGATGGTCGCGCGGATCATCCATTTCGGAAAACCTTCGCGCGGCAGCATCGCGATGTTGATGGCGGTAGCGGCAAAGCCGGCGGGCCACAGGAACATCGGCCAGGTGTCGCCGACCCGAAGCGTCAGCGACTTCCACAGGAAATAGAAGAACGGCACGATCACCGCGGTCGAGAGCAGGATCGCCACCGGCTCGCGGGTGCGATAGCCGCGCCATGCGGTGAGCGTCACGCCCGACAGCACCACCGGCAACACCACGAATCCGACCAGGCCGAGTTGCAGCGCGAAAAACTCACCCAAAGTGCGGAGCGAGAACGGATGATCCGCGGTGGCGCGCACCGCCTGGAAGCGGAACGACGCCCAATCGTGCTGGTCATTCCAGATCAGCACCGGCGAGAAGGCGAGGATCGCGACCACGACGGCAAGATAAGGATAGGGGCTGGAGAGCCAGCGCCACCGCCAGGACGGCACCAGCATGAACGCCACGACTGCCGGCACCAGCATGATCGCGGTGAATTTCGATAGCAGCGCAAGCCCGCCGAACAGGCCGGCGGCGAGCCACCACCGCCCGTCGCCGCTTTCGGTGAGCCATACCAGCGACCACAACATCGCGACCGCAAACGGAATCATCGCGATGTCGGGCGCGACCTTCGCCATCAACAGGCCGTAGTACAGCGCGGCCTCCGGCAACAGCAGCGCCAGCATGATCGCCCTGAAATCATGGGTGACGCGGCGGACGATGTCGGCGAGCAGGAACTGGGTCACGAGCAGCGCCACAATGCCGGCGAAGCGCGCGCCGAGATTGGTGTCGCCGAAGATCGCGGTGCCGAAGCGGACGAACCAGGCGATCATGGGGGGATGATCGAGGAACGAGAGCACGCTCTCCTTCGACCAGGTCCAGTAATAGGCCTCGTCCGTGCGCAGGTCGAGCACGGCCGCATAGATCAGGCGCAGAACGGTCATCGCCGCGATCAGGGCGATCACGACGGGCCATGATGGCGCGGAGGGATAGTCGTCCGGCGTTGCGCGGCCGGTTTTAAGCGGGATCTTCGTCACGGCCGCGCTTTTCCTAGACTCCCAGCGGGGTGTCAACGTGTCGCGGGAAAAGAATGATAGGCGGGCGTTCCGGCAGGCCGGCCATGGACTGGTGCGCAAACCTGGGCGTGGCGGGCGTGAAATGTGGCCTCTTCCACGAGGGAGAGGCGGATTTGAGAATTCGGAAGCATTATACGATTTGGCTATAATGGAGCGGCACGGGGCCAGGACGGCGTACGAGGCCAGGACGGCGACAGTGTTCGGCAGGGAATAAGGCATTAGATTTGACGATAGTAGCTACGGATCACATGGCCTCCTCTGCGCGCCAGCAATTAAGAGAATTTTTCCGCGGCATCGGCTTGCGGCAGGTTCGGCTCGCCTGCGGCACCATCCTGTTCACCTATCTCGTCAGCCATTTCCTCAATCACGCGCTCGGCAACATCTCGCTGGACGCGCTGGCCTGGGGGATCAACTGGCACATCGCCTTCTGGCAGTTCCCGCCCATCGCCGTCATCTTCTACAGCGCCTGCCTCGTGCATTCTGGGCTCGGCATCTGGGCGCTGTATCAGCGCCGACAGTTCGGCTGGAAGGCGATCGAGCCGCTGCAACTGCTGTTGGGCTTGAGCATTCCTTTCCTGATCATCGCCCATATCGTCGGCGTGCGCCTCGGCCAGACGCTGTACGGGCACGAGAAGCTCTATCCGCAGGAACTCTATCTGTTCTTCATCGGCGCGAGACAGAGGCTGTTGCCGATGCTCGCGGTGCTCGTCATTGCCTGGGTACACGGCTGCATCGGGCTTTATTTCTGGCTGAGGATGCGCCGCTTCTTCAAGCGCGCGGCGCCGTTTCTGCTGGCGGCCGCCGTGCTGATTCCGACGCTGGCGCTGCTTGGCGTCTACCAGGGCGGACGCACCGTGATCGCCGACAGCACCGATCCCGCGTGGCGGCACGACAACCTGTCCGCGCAACATGTCGGCACGCTGGAGCAGGCTGATATGCTCGATCGCATCACCAGCGGCATGACGATCGGCTATGTCGGCCTGCTTGTCCTGGTGCTGCTCGCGCGCGGCGGACGCGCCATCCTCGAGCGGCGCGGCGGCATGATCAGCCTGTCCTACGGCAATGGCCGCATCGTCCGGGTGCCCAAGGGATTGAGCGTGCTGGAGGCGAGCCTGCGCCACAACGTGCCGCATGCCTCCGTCTGCGGCGGCCGCGCGCGCTGCTCGACCTGCCGCATCCGCATCATCGGCGACTGCAGCATGCTGCCCGAACCTTCGCCGCGCGAGGCCTTCGTGCTCAGCCGCGTCGGATCGACCGATCCCTCGATCCGGCTCGCCTGCCAGCTCAAGCCGACCACCGACCTCTCCTTCTTCCAACTCTTCACGCCGCACACGATGTCGGCCACTGCGCATGCGTCGAACCCGACGCGGATCGGGCAAGAGCGCTATCTCGTCAGCCTGTTCGTCGACATGCGCGGCTCGACGCAGCTTGCGGAGACGCGGCTGCCGTTCGACACCGTCTTCATCGTCAACCGCTTCCTCAGCGCGGTGTCGCAGGCGGTGATCGAGAGCGGCGGCCAGCCCAACCAGTTCGTCGGCGACGGCATGCTGGCGCTGTTTGGCCTCGCGAGCAGCCGGCAACAGGCCTGCCGGCAGGCGCTGCGCGCGGCGGCACAGATCGGCAAGAACATCGACGAATTGAACCAGTTCCTGAGCCATGACCTGCCCGAGCCGATCCGCTTCGGCATCGGCATCCATGGCGGCGAGGTGATCGTCGGCGACATCGGCTATCGCGACCACATGGTGTTCACCGCGCTCGGCGACGCCGTCAATGTCGCGGCGCGATTGCAGGACATGACCAAGACGCTTGGCTGCGAAGCCATCTTCTCCGAGGAGGTGCGCATCACCGCGGGCCTCACCGCCGATGCGCTTCCCGAACAGGAAGTCGCGATCCGCGGCCGCAACGAGCCGATGACCGTGCGCACCGTCGACGACACGCGCACACTGTCCGCGCTGGTCAACGGCGATCAGGTCGTTGCGGCCTGATTATCATCTGTTAGTCGCACCGTTCGGCGATCGCTGCCGCATCGTCAACGTCGGCGTGCGCTGATCGTAAGCGCTGACTTACCAAACTCCGGCCGTGACAGATGCCCGAGACTTGCCGCGATTGGCCGATCTTTTCCACGGGAATGAATGGGAAATAGGCAAAACGGCGCAAAAGCGCCGCGAAACGGCGTGTTTCCGCCAAAATCACGCGTGAGCTTTGCGCTACCAAGCGCGACGCAATCTGCGTTATCCTGCGCCTTGCGAACATGCCGGGGTGTGCGGGGACCGGCCCGTTCGTTTTATTATTTGATTTTCCGCCGGAGACGACGTGAATGGCTAAAGGTACTGTAAAATGGTTCAACCCGACCAAGGGCTACGGGTTCATTCAACCCGCATCGGGTGGCAAGGACATATTCGTTCATATCTCAGCGGTTCAGAAGGCCGGCCTTACGACGCTCAATGAAGGGCAGTCGGTCGAGTACGACGAGATCGCCAACCGCGGCCGGACATCGGCGGAGAATTTGAAGGTCTAGCATCATCGACGAAGGTCGCACTCTCGGGGATGCGTCCGGGAGTGACGCCCAAACAAATTGCAACAGAGGGAAACGTTCACAAGGAGCTGAGCGCGCGCATCCGCGCGTCGGCCACTTTCAGTCCTCCGTCACCCATTTGGCGACGGGCATGACGTCCGGCGGCTGCAGATAGCCGCGTGGCCACAGATCGACGGCCCATTCCGCCTTGGTGGCGCGCTCGACCAGCACCGCTGTATTGTGCGGCGTCTGCAGCACCAGCGTGTTGCCGCGGTAATGCGGATCGCCAACGACGTGGTGCTTCAATAGATTCCATTGCTGCAGTACCAAGAGCAGGCTCGTGGTGTTGCGGGTGGTGTCCCAGCAATCGTAATTGTGCTTGTCGTCGAAATAGCGGAAATCGGCTTTCGCTACCCGCTTGTCGGTGCCGATGATCGGACCCATGCGACGGTCGAACCACATCACCGCTTTTTGCACCGCAGCACGCTCGGCCGCCGCGGAGGCGCGGCCCGCATTCATGATCTGCGTCAGCGCGGCGCGGTCGGCGGCGCTGAAATCCAGGATCTCGCGCCGCCGGCAGACGAAGCCGTAGCAGACCGTCATCGCGTTCGCCGAGGGCGGATAGATCGACACCGACGTGTAGAGCGCCTCGACCGCCGCGCTGATCTCGGCGGAAGCCGCAGGATATGCAAAGAGCGCCAGCAGGCCCGCGCAGAAGCCTGCGAGCGTTGAGCGTGGGCCGTGCTGCATCGATCGATCGGTGTCACTCATGAAACCTGCACCCCAGAAGCGTTTTCGAGCGAAGTGGATACCGGTTCGCTTGAAGAAAACGCAACAAAACAAGAATCCAGAGCTTGGGTTCTGATTCCATCAGGACCAGAGCTCCAGGAGGGGTTTGAGGATTAGCGTGGCCTCTCGATCCTGCCAATATGCCGGATAAGAGCCTGTGGATCACATCGCGCGTGGCAGACCTTCCAAATTTTAGCATGTCAATTTGAACATGATCTCCGCGCAAACGCTTCGCGTTTGTCGCGAGGGGAAACCGCCCCCCACTTTTCCGGATCATGCTTTAGTCCAACCCGATCTTGCCCTGCGCCCAATAGGCCTTGGTCTTCACCCGCGATGATGCGACGCCGGCTGCTTTCAAGGCCCGGCTTACGCGCTGGATCGACGATGCCTTGCCTGTAAGAATGAAATGCGCGCCGCTTGCGGCAAGGCGCAACATTTCGGCTTCGGCCGCGGCAAGATGGGCGTCGTCGGCGGTGCGCTCCATCAACGTTGCTTGGCCGAGGCCGATCGCCTCCAGCACCGGCCGCGACTCCGCGACATCCGAGGCCTCGAACACATGGATTGCAGCGTCAGCCTGCGGGCTGTCGCGGAGTGCCGCCGCCAGGCCGAACGAGGTTTCATCGCCGAACAGGACCACCGGCGATTCGAGACCGGATAGATCGAGCGAGCGGCGCGGACCGAAGAATTGGCAGGTGTCGCCTTCGCGCAGGCCGCTTGCCCATCGGCTGCCGGGACCGTCGCCATGCGCGAAGGTGAGCATTCGTGTCCTGCCGCTGTCGGCGTGCCACGACATCGGCGTGTAGGTCCGCGCGCTAAGGCCCGAGCCCATCGAGACCTGGACCTTTTGGCCAGCCGTCCAGGCGACGTTCTTGAGCGCTTCGCTTTCGAGGTCGACCAGCCGAAAGTGCGGCGAGAGCGTCTCGACTGCGGCAACGCGCGCAGGACGCATCAGCCATCGCAGCAACATCCGCGTGACTCGACCCGGCGGGGCGAGCGGCGGCGCAGAATTTTCCGGCCCATGGGCGGGTTGGGTCAAAGGTTCGCTCCTTGCACCGAAATTTCGACGTCGCTGCCGCGCGGATCACTTCGTCTTGACGGTGACTTCGTTGCCGCGCCCCGGATCGAACGACAGCGGCAGTGAGAGATAGCCGTTCTGCGGATCGCGCACGTAGTCGATATAGCCGGAGCCTTCCTCGAACGCGTTCTCGCCGATGATCATCGCGCCGGGCTTCAGGTAGGGCTCCAGCAGCTTGAGAATGGGAAGATAGAGGGTGAAGGCGCCGTCGAGCATCACCATGTCGATGTCGCCGCCGACGCCGGGTTTGAGGGTTTCCCGCGCGTCGCCAACCCGAAACTCGACCAGATCGGCCAGCCCGGCGCCGGCGACGTTCGCCTGCGCCTGCGCGACCTTGCTGGGCTCGAGATCGGTCCCGATCAGGCGGCCGCCGCCCATGTCGCGCAACGCCGCCGCCATGTAGATGGCGGAAACCCCCATTGAAGAGCCGAACTCCACGATGCGCTTGGCCTTGCAGCTACGGGCGCACATGTAGAGAAACCGCCCGAATTCCGGGGAGACATTCAGGAAATTGCCAGCGAGGCCGTGATAGAGTCCCGTCAGATCCTTGGTCTCAGCTTCGATGAACTGGCTGATCGCCTCGCCATTGGTCGCCTCGCTCATGTAAACCTGCATCAGCGGCGCGTCGGCGGCTTCCGCTTCCTGATGAAGACGTTGGAGAACCTCCGCGACCGGGCCGCTGCTGAGTGAATCCATGTTCCGGGCTCTTCTCTCTTTGTTTGAGCATGATCTCCGCGCAAACGCTTCGCGTTTGTCGCGAGGGAAAACCGGTTTCCACTTTTCCAAATCATGCTCTGGAATGCGCCCGCCGGCGCGCCAGCGTGTTAGCGTCAGAGCCAGGATAGGAAATTGCCGACCTGACCGCATTCCGCAAACGGGACAAAATATTGCGATTTCTGGTCAACACCAGCGTGGGGATTTGTCCGAAGCCGGACAGAGATCACGCGGCAATGCGGCGGTCCGCCAGATATCGGGCGGGCGGCTTGCCAAGGGCCTTGCGGAACATGGTGACGAAGGCGCTCGCGCCCTCATAGCCGAGATCGAGCGCCACGGTCTGGACTGACGCCCCTTCGGCGAGACGCTGCAGCGCAATGAGGATGTGGAGCTGCCGGCGCCAGCGGCCGAAGCTCATGCCGGTCTCGCGTTTCAGGGCGCGGGTCAAGGTCCGCGGGGCGACGGCCATGCGCCGGCCCCAGTCGTCGATCGTCGCGCGGTCGGAAGGGTCGGCCATCATCGCGGCGGCGATCCTACGCAGCCTGGCATCGACCGGCATCGGAAAGTTCAGCTTCTCGACGGGCGCCAGCGACAGTTGGTCGAGCAGCACAGTGGCGATCCGGCCGTCGGCGCCATCGACATCGTACAGGACCGGCATCTGGGCAACGTGCAGCAGCAAACGCTCCAGCAACGGCGAGATCGACAGCGTGCAGCATCGCCTGGGCAGCGCCGGCGCCGCATCCGGTTCGACGAACAGGCAATATACCTCGACATTTCCGGCGAGGGACACGCTGTGGGGAAGATTGCCGGGAATCCACACCGCACAGCGCGGCGGCACGATCCAGACACCTTGGTCGGCTTCGCACCTAACGACGCCCCGCAAGGTCAGGACAAGCTGGGCCTTCCGATGCTCGTGCATGGCGAGCTCCATGCCCTTCGTGACCATGTAGCCGCCGAAAACGGCGACGGCCCGTGGCACGTCCTCCGGAGAGAAACCGACGCCATCCGCGGAGTCGAGGTCGTTTTCCTCGTGACGATAGAACGGCATGGCGGGTGACGATCGATCCGAATGCGATTGACCAGATCAGACAATATCAGTCCGCGATTGCGACTTTCAACACGGAGGCCCCTAGGAGACCGGCAGCGGCGCGTCGCGCTTGACCTCTTCCATCACGGCGTAAGTGCGCGTCTCCTTCACGCCGGGGAGCGCGAGCAGGCTCTCGCCGAGGAAGCGGCGATAGGCGGTCATGTCGGCGACGCGCGCCTTGACCAGATAATCGAAGCCGCCGGCCACCATGTGGCACTCCAGGACTTCCGGCGCGGCCCGCACGGCGTGGGCGAATTTTTCGAAGACATCAGGCGTGGTCTTGTCGAGCATCACCTCGACGAACACGAGCAGCCCGAGGCCGAGCCGGTGCGGATTGAGGCGGGCACCGAACCCCTCGACAAATCCCTCGCGGTGCAGCCGTTTCAGCCGCTCGCCGACCGAGGTCGGGGACAGGCCAATGCGCTCTGCCAGCTCGACATTGGCGATTCGGCCGTCGTCCTGCAGAATTTCGAGGATTTTGCGGTCTATTTTATCAAGTTCCGGCATATATCAGCCATAGCGCCTATATTTCCTGATTTTCTAAGCCATATGTACGAATTTGTCTATCGAAATACGGTTCGGATGGAAGTAACGTCTTGGTGGGTCTGAGGAAAACGCCATGCCGGTCGAATACGCTTCTCTTCCACCTTTCAGCGCGGCCTATGCGCCGGACGATGTCGCGATCGCGGCGCGGCTGCTGTTGGATGCGCGGCTTGGCGCGGAGCAGGAAGCACGGATCGACGCCACCGCGACGCGGCTGATCGAGGCGATCCGCACCAATGACGATCCGCTGGGCGGCATCGAGGACATGCTGCGCGAATTCGCGCTCTCAACGAAGGAGGGCCTGGCGCTGATGGTGCTGGCGGAAGCCCTGCTGCGCGTGCCCGATGCGCGCACCGCCGACCTGTTCATCGAGGACAAGCTGGCTCAGGGCGATTTCGTCCGTCACGAGACCAAATCGAGCGCGTTCCTGGTCAATGCCTCGGCCTGGGCGCTCGGCATGTCCGCGCGCGTGATCCAGCCCGGCGAGACCCCGCAGGGCACGATCGGACGACTGACAAAACGGCTCGGCGCGCCGGCGGTGCGCGCCGCCACGCGTCAGGCGATGCGGCTGATGGGCAGCCACTTCGTGCTCGGCGAGACCATCGAGGCAGCGCTGTCGCGGGCGAATTCGCAGTCGGCTGAGAGGCCGCGCTATTCCTTCGACATGCTCGGCGAAGGTGCGCGCACCGCCGAGGATGCCGAACGCTACTTCAACTCCTATGCGCGCGCGATCGAGGCGATCGGGCGCGCGGCGGACAACCGTCCCCTGCCCGACCGGCCCGGCATTTCCGTCAAACTCTCTGCCCTGCATCCGCGCTTCGAGGCGGTGAGCCACGGTCGCGTGATGCGCGAGCTGGTGCCGCGGCTGGTCGAACTTGCGCGGCAGGCCAAGGCCTTCAACCTGAACTTCACCGTCGATGCCGAGGAAGCCGACCGGCTGGAATTGTCGCTCGACGTGATCGCCGCGGCGTTTGCCGACGATGCGCTTGCCGGCTGGGACGGCTTCGGCCTCGCGATTCAGGCCTATCAAAAGCGCGCCGGTGAGGTGATCGACTATGTCGACCAGCTCGCGCGAAGCGCGAACCGCCGGATGATGGTGCGGCTGGTCAAGGGCGCCTATTGGGACACCGAGATCAAGCGCGCGCAGGAGCGCGGGCTCGACGACTATCCGGTGTTCACCCGCAAGACGTTGACCGATTTGAACTACATCGCCTGCGCAAGGAAGCTGTTGGCGTTGCGGCCGCGTCTGTTTCCGCAATTCGCGACCCACAACGCGCTCACCGTCGCGACCATTCTGGAGCTCGCCGGCGACGGCAGCAGCTTCGAATTCCAGCGCCTGCATGGCATGGGCGAAGCGCTTTATGCGCAGCTTGCCATGGACCGTCCCGACATCGCCTTCCGCACCTATGCGCCGGTCGGCAGCCATCGCGACCTGCTCGCCTATCTGGTGCGGCGCTTGCTCGAGAACGGCGCCAATTCGTCCTTCGTCGCGCTCGCGGCCGATGAGGCGGTGCCCGTAAAGACATTGCTGCGCCGGCCGGCCGACATCATCGGCACGGCAGAGCATGCGCGGCATCCGAACATCCCGCTGCCGCAGGATCTCTATCGGCCGGAGCGGCAGAATTCGCGCGGCATCGAGTTCGGCGAACGCGCCGCACTGAATCGCCTGTTATCGGCGATCGGCACCGAAACAGTGCCGGCTGGACGTATCGTCGAATCGACTGCGGAAAAAGCGAATGCTGCGGTCGCCGCGGCGCGCCGCGGTTTTGCCCGCTGGAGCCGGACGCCGGCCGAGACGCGCGCGAAAATCCTCGAACGCGCCGCGGAGCTCCTGCAGCAACGCGCCGCGCATTTCATCGCGCTGCTGCAGCGCGAAGGCGGCAAGACGCTGGATGACGCGCTCTCCGAGGTGCGGGAGGCTACCGATTTCTGCCGCTACTACGCCGCGCAGGGTCGCAAGCTGTTCGGCGACGGCGAGGCGATGCCGGGACCGACCGGTGAGAGCAACGTGCTCGTCTTGCGCGGCCGCGGCGTCTTCGTCGCAATCTCGCCGTGGAATTTTCCATTGGCGATCTTCCTAGGGCAGGTGACGGCCGCATTGATTGCGGGCAATTCGGTGGTGGCAAAGCCGGCCGAGCAGACGCCGTTGATCGCGTCTGAGGCGGTAGCGCTACTGCACGAGGCGGGCGTGCCCGCTTCTGCCCTGCAGCTCGTGCAGGGCGACGGCCGGATCGGCGCGGCACTGGTGGCGCATCCGGACATCGCGGGCGTCGTCTTCACCGGCTCGACCGAAGTCGCGCGTTCGATCAACCGCACGCTGGCCGCCAAGGATGGCCCGATCGTGCCGCTGATCGCGGAGACCGGCGGCATCAATGCGATGATCGTCGATGCCACCGCGCTCCCCGAGCAGGTTGCCGACGACGTCGTGACCTCGGCGTTCCGCTCCGCCGGACAGCGCTGTTCGGCGCTGCGGCTGCTATTCGTCCAGGACGACGTCGCCGACCGCACGATCGAGATGATCGCCGGCGCCGCGCGCGAATTGAGACTCGGCGATCCCACCGATCCCTCAACCCACGTCGGACCGGTGATCGATGCGGAAGCAAAACAGCGGCTCGATGCGCACATCGCACGGATGAAGCGGGAGGCGCGCGTGCATTTCGCCGGCACTGCGCCGGAGGGCAATTTCGTCGCGCCGCACATCTTCGAACTGGCGAGCGCAAGCCAGCTCACCGAGGAGGTGTTCGGCCCGATCCTGCACGTGGTGCGCTACCGCGCGGAAAATCTTGGTGACGTGCTGCGCGCGATCGAGGCGACGGGCTACGGACTGACGCTCGGCATCCACTCGCGCATCGACGACGCCGTCGAGGATATCGTCGAGCGCCTTTCGGTCGGTAACATCTACGTCAACCGCAACATGATCGGCGCCGTCGTCGGCGTGCAGCCGTTCGGCGGTTGCGGCCTCTCCGGCACCGGTCCCAAGGCGGGCGGCCCGCATTATTTGGCGCGGTTTGCGACCGAGCAGACAGTGACCGTCAACACGGCCGCCGCCGGTGGCAATGCGGCGCTGCTCGCGGGCGGGGAGTAGCCAGTTTCGTAGTGTGGGCAAAGCGCAGCGTGCCGACCAAGGGTGGGCACGCTAACGCTTTGCCCACCCTACGGCACCGCGGTCGTCGCGAACCCGTTGCATCCCCCACCCTACATGGGTCAAATGTCGCTTCCTCGGGATCATCGGCAGCGGTAATTCCGCCTCACGAACAACAGCAACAAACGTCACGGGAGCGACGGCACGATGGAAAAAGGTATCTTTGAAGGCTTGAAGGTTCTGGACTGCGCGAGCTTCATTGCGGCGCCGGCGGCCGCGACCGTGCTGTCCGACTTCGGGGCCGATGTGATCAAGATCGAGCCACCCGGGGCCGGCGATCCCTACCGCAACCTGCCGAACCTGCCCGGCTATCCCCATACCGAGCACAATTTCGCCTGGCTCCTGGAGGCGCGCAACAAGAAGAGCCTGGCGCTCGACCTCACCAAGCCGGAGGCGCAGGCGGTGCTGTACAAGCTCGTCGCCGAGGCCGACGTCTTCATCACCAACATGCCGCCGCAGGTGCGCGCCAAGCTCGGCATCACCCATGACCACCTCGCCCACCTCAACGACCGCCTGATCTACGCCTCCTTCACCGGCTATGGCGAAAAGGGCGAGGAAGCCAACAAGCCGGGCTTCGACAGCAACGCCTATTGGGCTCGCTCCGGCCTGATGGACCTGGTGCGCGCCGATGAGGACACCACGCCGGCGCGCTCCGTCGCCGGCATGGGCGACCACCCCTGCGCGATGGCGTTCTACGGCGCGATCGTCACCGCGCTGTTCAAGCGCGAGCGCACCGGCAAGGGCTCGCATGTCTCGACCAACCTGATGGCGAATGGCGTCTGGGCCAACAGCGTGCTGGCACAGGCAAAGCTTTGCGGCGCGAAATTCTCCAAGCGCAAGCCGCGCGAAGAGGCGCTGAACGCGGTGACCAACCACTACAAGTGCAAGGACGGCCGCTGGATCATCCTGTCGCTGCTCAACGAGGAGCGGCAATGGCCGACGCTGGCGCGCTGCCTCGGCCGCGAGGACCTCGTCACCGACGAGCGTTTCGCCACCAAGGCCGGCCGCCATGCGCGCTCGGTGGAACTGATCAAGATCCTCGACGAAATCTTCGTAACCAGAGACCTCGCCGAGTGGCGCAAGATCCTCGACGGCAATGGCCTCGTGTTCGGCGTGGTCGGCATCCTCGACGACATCCCTGATGACAAGCAGATGATCGAGAACGAGGTGCTGGTGCGGTTCGAGAACGACACCATGCTGACCGTCAACAGCCCGATCTTCATCGATGGAGAGAAAAAGGTGCAGCCGCGCAAGCCGCCGGAAGTCGGCGAGCACTCCGACGAGATCCTGCGGCAGGCGGGCTATGACGAGGCCGCGATCAGCAAGCTGCGCGCAAGCGGCGCGGTGGCGTGATCGCCGACCCTTCCTTCTCCCCTTGTGGGAGAAGGTGGCGCGAAGCGCCGGATGAGTGGTTGTCTCCGCAGGCACCTGAGCGCGTGGAGAGAACCCCTCACCCAAACGAACTTGTGGCCAATGGCTGAGCTGCCCTCTCCCACAAGGGGAGAGGGCGCAACGATTGGCGCCGTCGTCGCGAAGTAAGCTCGTAGGCTCACTTCTTCCCAATCAACCCCTCGACCAGTTCCAGCAGCGCCGCCCTGGTCTCCTGCCGGAAGCTGCGGCGCGGGATGGCGAGTTGCTGCAACAGGATTCCGATCAGCGTGGCAACGAACAGCTCAGCATGCGCGCGTGGGCTCGTCGAGCCGGCTGCGCGCAGCGCGAGCTCGGAGCTCTGCCGCCAGGTGTCGAACCATTCGGCCACGATGGACCGGTAGCGCTCGCTGCGCGCGGCGGCCAGGAACACCTCGTAACAGGCAATGTGAATGTCGGGTTGGGTCTTGAGTTCCTGGCCATACCAGCCGACGAGTTCCTCGATCCAGGCTTCGACATCGAACGCCTTGCTTTGCAGGCTGAGCGATAGCGCCTGCAGCCGTCCAACCTCTCGCGTCAATGCGAAACGCAGCGCAGCGTCGACCAGGATATCGCGTGTGGCAAAATGATGTGTTACGGCGCCGAGCGACATGCCGGCTTCGGCCGCGACTGCGCGATGGGTCACGCGATCGATCCCGGAACGGCCGACGATGCGAAGGGTCGCTTCCATCAGCGGACGCTCGCGCGCGGTTATCTCCTGGTCGGCCTGCTTCGCCAATTTGACTCCCGTTGCATTGCTGCATTGCGCAGTATACAGAACAAATGTTCTGTTTTTCGAATTGTACGTATCGTAACTTGCACTGGCAAGTCGGACCGACGAACAGGAGCGCCCTATGCCTACCTACCGGCTACACTACTTCCCGGAGTCGGGGAACAGCTACAAGCTCGCGCTCATGCTGACGTTGTGCGGCGAGACGTTCGAGGGCGTGTGGACCGATTTCGGCGGCGGTGTGACGCGGACCGCGGAATGGCGCGCCAACGTCAACCCGATGGGCGAGATTCCGGTGCTGGAGGAGGACGGCGTGCGCCTGACCCAGACGGCGCCGATCCTTTTGAAGCTCGCCGAGCAATATGGCCGGTTCGGCGCCGGCAATGCGCAGGAGCAGTTCGAGCTGCTGCGCTGGCTGTTCTGGGACAATCACAAGCTCACCGGCTACATGGCGACCTACCGCTTCCAACGCACCTTCATGCCGTCATCCAATCCGGACGTGCTGAAGTTTCTGCGCGGCCGGATCGATGACTATCTCGGCATCCTCAATCGGCATCTGCAGGACCAAGCCTTCGTGATCGGCGAGCGGCCGACGGTGACCGATTTCTCGATGATGGCCTATCTGCATTATCCGAGCGATGAGACCGGCTATGAGTTCGCCAAGAGCCATCCGGCCATTCATGCGTGGCTCGGCCGCATCGCGGCGCTCCCGGGTTGGAAGTCGGCTTACGACTTGTTGCCGGGAAAACGGCTGAAGCATTACGCGTGAGGTCCCTTCTCCCCTTGTGGGAGAAGGTGGCGCGAAGCGCCGGATGAGCGACTATCTGGATTGTCAAGTTGCATTGGCGTAAGCGGCACGCGCCTCGCGTGCTTTGG
>NZ_JAQMIL010000121.1:0-15902 GCF_029990105.1 Bradyrhizobium sp. Arg237L
ATTTTGCGCGCCGTCGCGGCCATCGCAGGTCTCGCTACGGTCCTCATAGGCGACTTTCGCCGCCGCCTGCATCAAAATCCCGCGCCAAGTCCCTTCAGTCTCCACTTGGTCGCCTGATCCCAATTCTTGCCCAGCCTGGCAGCGCAACCCGGGACGGTGCGCGCCCGGCGCCACAGAAGGCCCCGGATTGCGCTGCGCTCCATCCGGGCTACGTACGGTCGCAGAAACTGCGTCATTGCGAGCGCAGCGAAGCAATCTATTTCCACACGCGGAACCATGGATTGCTTCGCTGCGCTCGCAGTGACGGGCGTTGGGCGACTTAGGACGTTGCCCTAAAGTTCAATGCGACATCAACGTCGGCACCGTCATGCACTGGAGCATCTCGCGGGTGACGCCGCCGAGCAGGCGTTCCTGCAGCCGCGAATGCCCGTAGCCGCCCATCACCAGCAGGTCGAGGCTTTCGTCGGCCGCAACGGACAGGATGGTGGGCTGGATTTCGGAGTGCGCGGCCGGGAAGGCCACGACCTTGGCCGGCAGCCCAAGCCGCGCTAGATGCTCAACGAGGCGCTGCGGGCTCGCTTCGTCCGGAATCGCGCCTGGATTGCCGATGGAAATGATGGTGAGCGCGTCAGCGTGCCGCAGCAGCGGCATGGCATCCCGCAGCGCGCGGCCGGCGAGGCGGCTTCCGTCCCAGCAAATCCCGATACGCCGCGCGGTAAACGCGCCGCGGAAGGTATAGGGCATGAACAATACCGGGCCGCCTGACTGGAACAGCATTTCCTGCGGCATGTCGTTGTCGAACGTATCGCGTTCGGGTTCCGGCTGCAGGACGACGGTGAGATCATGCAGCCGGGCGCTGGCGCCGGCGATCGCTAGCGCCTCACGCGGTGTCGCGCTCATCGTGCGGCAGGTATACGATATCCCTGCGTGCTTCGCCTCGACCTCGAAAACGCGCATCGCGGCCTCTGCGCGCTCGAGTGCGCGCTGCCGGGTCTCTTCGACGATCATGGCGACCGCAGCGCCGCCTGCCGCGGCGATCGGAACATTGGCGGTCTCGTAGGCGACGGACAACGCGTCGAGGTGAGCGCCGTACGCCATGGTCAGCAGCACGGCACCGTCAATCACCGGCCGCGCGGGACGTTCGGAAGGGATAAGCACCAGCAGGTTCTTGAACATCGTCATTCTCCCCCACAATTGGTGGCGATCGGCACAAATTGCACATCGCTATAAGAGCACAACGGCCGATCGACGTATTGATCCAGGTCAGAGGGCGCCGTCGTCATTTTGACGCATATCAAGGCCCGGCCCGCTTCCCAGTGCACGCTACCGGACCCGAGCCTGTTGGAGAGAAACAATGCTGGCAACGGATGTCATGCGAACCTGGTTCGCCACCATAAAGCCGAACGCGCCGCTGCTCGATGCCGTCCACCTGCTCCTGGAAACCAGTCAGCGTGGCTTGCCTGTGATCGACGACGATGGATCTTTGGTCGGCATCATCTCCGAGGGCGATTTCCTGCACCGTCAGGAGCTTGGCGTGACCGGCCCTGCCGGGTTCTTGCTGGAATGGCTGCTCGGACGAGCCGAGGGACAACACATGCACGAGCAGACGCAGGCGCTGCGGGTCGACGCCGTCATGACGCAGAATCCCGTGTGCGTGGATGAAACGGCAACCGTCGACGATATCGTCACGCGAATGGACGCACATCAGATCTCGCAGGTGCTGGTGGTCCGCGACGGCAAGCCCATCGGAATCGTTGGCCGTACGCAGTTGCTCATCGCGCTCGAACGCTGTTTGAGCCGGCAACACTGACGAAAGCGCCGCCGCGGCCATACGCAGCATTCCAGTCTGGTTTATGTTGATCAACCCATGCAGCGGCCGATTCCCAAAGCTGCCGCTCGGTGATACTTGGATATCATCGCCGCCAACCGGCGGACGCGGATCGGAACCGGCAAAACGACTGATGGACGCATCCGCGCACCGACCGCAGCTTGACAGGAACGGAGGCAATGACCGGGATCAGCCAAGCATTGCTCGCCGATATCGGCGGCACCAATGCGCGTTTCGCGCTCGTCAGGGGTGGTCAGATCGGCCCCATCGAACATGTCAAGGTCGCCGACTATCCGACCTCGGCGGAGGCGATCGCCGCCTTCCTTGCCCGCCACACGACGGGCGGCGTTGCCACTGTGGCGATCTTCGGCATCGCGGGCCCGATCGAGAACAACCGCGTGGTGCTGACCAACAGCCCGTGGATGTTCGATGCGGCCAGCCTGCGCCAACAATTCGCCTTCGCGGCCGCGCATTTCCTCAATGATTTCGAGGCGCTGGCCTGGTCGCTGCCGGCTCTGGGAGCTTCCGACCTGGTGTCGCTCGGCAGCCCCACTCCGGTCGCCGGCGCTCCCATGCTCGTGGTTGGGCCGGGGACCGGCTTTGGCGCGTCCTGTCTGGTTCCGTCGAGCAAGCCGCCCGTGGCGATCATCACCGAAGCCGGCCATGCCACCTTGCCGGCGACTTCGGAACGGGAGGAGCGGGTGATCGATCACCTGCGTGGGCGCTTCGGCCACGTTTCGATTGAACGTGC
This sequence comes from Bradyrhizobium sp. Arg237L, assembly GCF_029990105.1. NCBI lineage: Bacteria > Pseudomonadati > Pseudomonadota > Alphaproteobacteria > Hyphomicrobiales > Nitrobacteraceae > Bradyrhizobium > Bradyrhizobium sp. Arg237L. The sequence goes on from NZ_JAQMIL010000121.1 coordinate 2,580, forward strand.
GCTATCCGGGTCCGGCCTCACCCACCTCTATGACGCCTTGAACGCCATCGACGGCGCCGGCGCGCCCGCGCGCGATGCGGCCTCGATCACGCAGGCCGCGCTTGACGGGAGCTGCGCGACGAGCGGGGCGGCGCTCGACATGTTCTGCGCGATGCTCGGCATGGTCTGCGGCAATCTGGCGCTGACCTTCGGCGCCCGCGGCGGCGTCTATATCGCCGGCGGCATCGTGCCTCGTTTCGTCGATCATCTGGCGGGATCGGATTTTGGTCCGTGCTTCACCAGCAAGGGGCGGTTCGATTCCTATCTGCGGGAGATTCCAGTCCATGTCATCACCCGGCCCGATGTGACTTTTGTCGGGCTCAAGGCGTTCTTCGAGACGAACGTCATGGCCGCATAGGCTGCCTCGACAATGGAAGTCGCTCGATCAGGCTCAACGAAGTGCGCGATGCCGGCCGCACGTAACGATCGGCATCGCCATTCTCGTGCAATGGGCGCTTACTTCGCCGCGGTCACCATGATCTCGACAGTGTATTGGGGCGCCGCCAGCTTGGCCTCGACGGTAGCGCGCGCCGGCGTGTTGCCTGGCGACACCCAACGGTCCCACACCGCGTTCATCTCGCCGAACGTCTTCATGTCGGTGATGTAGATCGTCGTCGTCAGCAGCTTCGATTTGTCGGTGTCGGCCTTTGCCAGATGGCCGTCGATGATCGAGAGGATCTCCTCCGTCTGCTTCGTCACGCTTTCACCGGCCGTCTTGTTGGCGACGATGCCGGCCAGATACACCGTGTTGCCATGCACGACGACCTGGCTCATCCGCGGCCCGGTTTCAAAACGCTGAATGGTCATATTGTTCTCCCGTTGATTGGCGGTGACTACCTAGCGCAGCGGTCAAGCTCTGGCGAGTCGTCTCTTATGGTCTCTTGTAGCCCGGATGGAGCCAACGGGTCGCGCGAATGCGCGCCCGATGACAGGCTCCGCGCAATCCGGGGCAACTCGATGTGTGGATCGAAGAATCCCGGATTGCGCTTCGCTCCATCCGGGCTACGGGACTGCGATTTATCGCACGGCTTTCGCCGCGGCGCGTCCCGCGTTTCGTCCGGAGAACAGGCAGCCGCCCAGAAAGGTCCCCTCCAGCGAGCGATAGCCGTGCATGCCGCCGCCGCCGAAGCCAGCGGCTTCGCCGACGGCGTAGAGTCCCCTGATGATCTCGCCGTCACTCCCGAACACCCGCGCATCGAGATCGGTCTCGAATCCGCCGAGCGTCTTGCGGGTCAGGATGTTGAGCTTCACCGCGATCAGCGGTCCATGCGCGGGATCGAGGATGCGATGCGGCGCGGCGGTGCGGATCAGGCGGTCGCCGATATATTTGCGCGCATTGTGCAGGTTCATCACCTGCGCGTCCTTGACGTAAGCGTTTGCGATCTCGCGGTCGCGCGCCTCGATCTGCGTTCGGATGTGATCGAGCTTCAAAAGGTTCTCGCCGGAAAGCTGGTTCATCGCCGCGACCAGATCCTCGAGCCTGTCGCGCACGATGAAGTCGACGCCGTTTGTCTTGAACGCTTCCACCGGCGCCGGCGCGCCCTTGTTGGTGGCGCGCTTGATCGTCATGCGCCAGCTCTTGCCGGTGAGGTCCGGGTTCTGCTCGGAGCCCGAGAGCGCGAACTCCTTCTTGATGATGCTCTGGGTCAGGATGAACCAGGAATAATCATGGCCGGTGCTCATGATGTATTGCAGTTGCCCGAGCGTGTCGGAGCCCGGAAACAGCGGTGCCGGCAGCCGCCGTCCGGTCGCATCGAACCACATCGATGATGGCCCGGGCAGGATGCGGATGCCGTGCTTCGGCCAGATGGGTGACCAGTTCTGGATGCCCTCGACGTAGTGCCACATCCGGTCGCGGTTGATCAGCCGCGCGCCGCTCGCCTCGGTGATCCCGATCATGCGGCCGTCGACATGGTCGGGCACGCCGGAGATCATGTGCTTCGGCGGCTCGCCCAGTCGCTTCGGCCAGTTCTGCCGCACCAGATCATGATTGCCGCCGATGCCGCCGGACGCCACGATCACGGCTTGCGCGCGAAGCGAGAATTCGCCGACCACATTGCGTGACGAACTCTTGCCGCGCTCCACGTCGGTCGGCTCGAGGATCGCGCCGGTGACGCCGTCGATCGCGCCGTTCGTCACTTGTAGCGCATCGACACGATGGCGGAATTTGAAGATCAGCCGGCCGCTCTTCTCGGCCTCGCGCGCGCGGCGCGCGAACGGCTCGACGATGCCGGGCCCGGTGCCCCAGGTGACGTGAAAGCGCGGCACTGAATTGCCGTGGCCCATTGCGTCATAGCCGCCGCGCTCGGCCCAGCCGACGATCGGAAACAATCGATGGCCCATCGCGCGCAGCCAGTCGCGCTTCTCGGTGGCGGCGAAAGCGACGTAAGCTTCCGCCCAGCGCCGCGGCCAATGGTCTTCGTCACGATCGAAGCCCGCCGTTCCCATCCAGTCCTGCAGCGCGAGCTCGTGAGAGTCCTTGATGCCGAGCCGGCGCTGCTCAGGCGAATCGACCAGGAACAATCCGCCGAACGACCAGAACGCCTGGCCACCGAGCGATTGTTCGCCTTCCTGCTCGACCACGATGACGCGTTTTCCCGCATCGGTAATCTCTGTGGCGGCAACAAGGCCTGCCAAACCTGCGCCGACCACAATGACGTCTACATCCTCAGCCATTTCTTTCCTCCCCCGAGTTCCCTGTGAATGAGACCTGTGCGTACGCGCGCGGTCAACGGCGAATCGGGCTCGGTTGTGGCGGCTGTTCCGCGAGGACACGGTAAGGTTGTTCCAGTATGGGATCTTTCATCCGCAAACTGCAGCGTGCGCGCAACACTCGATTTGAATTTGTTTTGACCGACCCGTGACGGCTGGACAAAAATCCGGCCTCGCAACACGCTGGCCGAAGTCTTGCATCACTGAAAACCAACAGATTCGATATTCGACTGGGGCAGGCCATGAAGTTGATGACGGGGTTGCTCGCGGCGGTTCTCCTGCTGGCGGGCATGGGGGTTTCGCATGCGGTGGTACGGATCGCCGACGATCGGGGCGGCAGGATCGGCACTTACGTCGACAGATATCAAGGCCTTCGCAGTTCCGGCGAAACCGTCATCATCGACGGCCTCTGCGCGTCGGCCTGCACCATCGTGCTCGGCGCGGTTCCCCATAGTCGGATCTGCGTCACCTCGCATGCCAATCTCGGTTTCCACGCCGCCTGGGATTTCGGCGCCAACGGCCGCGCCATCACCAATCCCGAAGCGACCCAGATGCTGTACTCGATGTACCCGGCTTCGATCCGCCGCTGGATCGCCTCGCGCGGCGGCCTCACCCCGCGGATGATCTTCCTGCGCGGCAAGGCCCTGCAGGCCATGTTCCGGCCCTGCTACCTCGACGCCCAGGCCTCCGCGAACCGATCGCGCTAGGGGCGCGGTCGTCCTCTGCCGTCATGGCTGGGCTTGACCCGGCCATCCACGTTTTTGATGTGAAGGAAGACGTGGATGCCCGGGTCAAGCCCGGGCATGACGAGTGGCGATAGCTCCGTAATTCCCTCCGCACGATGTGACGGCGCGCCGCAGCATTGCGCTTGCCGGGCGGCGGAACCGAGCTTATTTCAATGAGATGGTTCAGCCGGTTTCCGCCTCGCATGGAATGACCGCGCCTGCCTCGGCACAGGGCAAGGTGGCGTCCGCCATTGCCTGGGGCGCTGCGGGCTTGGGCGCGCTCATGGTGCTGGGCGCGGGCGCGCTCTGGTTCCACTACGGCACGGCGGTGTTCTTCGAGACCGTCGCGGCCGGCGTGTCGGCTTGTTTCTGAGCATGACCCGGACCCGGAGGGCTGCGCCAGCGCAAAGTGGGCACCGGTCTTCCCGGTAAGGTGATGCTCAAACAATAAACGGCCGAAAGGATTTTTTTCATGGATCGGACCTCCCGCCCGCTTGTGATCGTGGCCGCCTTCGCCGGCAGCCTGGCGGTCGGGCTATTGCTGTTGTTCTGGACCATGGGCGGCCTGCGCAGCATGACCGCGCCCTCGGCGATCGGCGGCCCATTCCAGCTCACCGACCAGGCCGGCCAGACCGTCACCGACAAGAGCCTGAAGGGCAAGCCGACCCTGATCTTCTTCGGCTTCACCCATTGCCCCGACGTCTGCCCGACCTCGCTGTTCGAGATTTCCGAAGTGCTGCGGGCGATGGGCCAGGACGCCGACAGAGTGAACGCCTATTTCGTCTCGGTCGATCCGGAGCGCGACACCGCGGGGGCGATGAAGGATTATCTCTCCAGCTTCGACCCGCATTTGAAGGGCCTCACCGGCGCCCCTGATGCCATCGCCAAGGTGCTGTCGTCCTACCGCGTCTATGCCAAGAAGGTCCCGCTGAAAGACGGCGACTACACCATGGACCACACCGCGCTGATCTATCTGATGGATCGCGACGGCAAGTTCGTCTCCCCCTTCAACCTCAAGCGCACCCCGGAAGAGGCCGCGGCCGACCTCAAGCGCTATCTTTGAATTGCCACTAGGCCCTCGCATCATGCCCCGGATGGTCTATAAGGCCGTCCAATTCCGCAACATTGCCCGGCCAAATGTCCGATCAGACTGCCCCGCTCGACATCTCCCGTGCTATCCGCGCCATGGCCGGATGGCTCGTCGTAGCGGCTTTGGCTGTCTGTAGCGGCGCGGCGAATGCACAAACCCCACAGCAGCAAACTCCGCCGCCGAAGCCGCCTGTCGAGGCGGCGCCGCAGGCCGTGCCCGGCTTCTGGGATCCGCGGCGGCGGCCGGAGCGGCCGGACCTGTCGCGCATCACTGTGATCCGGTTCCTGACTGAGACCGATTATCCGCCGTTCAACTTCACCGGTCCGGACGGCAATCCGGCCGGCTTCAACGTCGACCTGGCGCGGGCGATCTGCGAGGAGATCAAGGTCACCTGCACCATCCAGATGCGCCGTTTCGAGACGTTGGTGGATGCGCTCGCCACCAACCGGGGCGATGCCATCATCGCCTCGATGGCGGTGACGCCGCAATTGCGCACAAGGGTCGATTTCTCCGATCCCTATTACCGCGCGCCGGCCCGCTTCGCGTCGCGGCGCGCCGCCGTGCTGCCGGAAGTGCGGCCGGAATATCTCGAAGGCAAGAAGGTCGGCGTCATCGGCGGCACTGCGCATGAAGCCTATCTGAAGGCGATGTTCACCGACGCCGAGCTCCACGCCTACCCCAATGACGATGCGCTCAGGCAAGCGCTTCGCCGCGGCGAGGTCGATTTCATCTTCGGCGACGCGATCGCGCTCGCGTTCTGGATCAACGGCACGGATTCGGCCGAATGCTGCGCCTTCTCCGGCGGCCCGTTCGTCGAGAGCCGCTTCTTCGGCGAGGGCATCGGCATTGCCGTCCGCAAGGGCAACGACCTGCTCCGGCAGGCGTTGAACTGGGCCCTGTTCCGGCTCTGGGAAAAAGGCCGCTACACCGACCTGTGGCTGCGCTATTTCTCCGTCAGCCCGTTCTGACGCAGATGTCGCAGGATTCGTAGTAGGATTCGTAGGGTGGGCAAAGCGTAGCGTGCCCACCATCACGAGCACGGCATGAAATGGTGGGCACGCTTCGCTTTGCCCCCCTACGTTTCTTCGCGTCATTGCGAGCGAAGCAATCCATTTCTCCGCTTGTTGAGACATGCTTCGCTTCGCTCGCAATGACGGTTATGCTATCAAACCGGCCGTTTTTCTTATCTCGGAGAAAGTTCGTTTAAATGTCCGTGACCGACCTTGCCGCAAGCCCGAGCGATCTGCGTGCGCTCGCCGAACAATCCAACGCCTGGCCGTTCGAGCAGGCGAAAGCGATTGTCGCGCGGCTGAAAAAAACTCCGAAGGACGAGGTGCTGTTCGAGACCGGCTACGGCCCGTCCGGCCTGCCCCATATCGGGACCTTCGGCGAGGTCGCGCGCACCACCATGGTGCGCCACGCCTTCCGCGTGCTCACCGAGGACAAGATCAAGACGCGCCTGCTCGCCTTCTCCGACGATATGGATGGCCTGCGCAAGGTGCCGGACAATGTCCCGAACAAGGAACTGTTGGAGCAGCACCTCGGCATGCCGCTGACGAAGGTGCCCGATCCCTTCGGCACGCATCCGAGCTTCGGCGAGCACAACAATGCGCGGCTGCGCGCCTTCCTCGACCAGTTCGGCTTCGATTACGAATTCGCCAGCTCGACCGACTACTACACCTCGGGCCGCTTCGACGCCGCGCTGCTTCGGATGCTGGAGCGGATCGAGAAGGTGATGGCGATCATGTTGCCGTCGTTGCGCGAGGAGCGTGCCGCGAGCTATTCGCCGTTCCTCCCGATTTGCCCGCGCACCGGGCTCGTGCTCTACGTGCCGGTCACGGCGCATGACGCCAAGGCCGGCACGATCTCCTATGAAGACCCCGAGACCAAGGAGAGCGTCACGGTCCCCGTCACCGGCGGCCGCTGCAAATTGCAGTGGAAGCCGGACTGGGCGATGCGCTGGTATGCGCTCGGCGTCGACTATGAGATGGCCGGCAAGGATCTGATCGATTCGGTGAAGCTGTCGGGCAAGATCTGCTCGGCGCTCGGCGGCACGCCCCCGGAAGGCTTCAACTACGAGCTGTTCCTCGACGAGAAGGGCCAGAAGATCTCGAAGTCGAAGGGCAACGGCCTGACCATCGACGAATGGCTGCGCTACGCCTCGCCGGAATCGCTGTCGCTGTTCATGTACCGCGAGCCCAAGGCGGCCAAGCGGCTTTACTTCGACGTGATCCCGCGCAATGTCGACGAATACCAGCAGTTCGTCGACGCCTTCCCGCGCCAGGAAGGCCGGCAGCAATTGCAGAATCCGGTCTGGCACATCCACTCCGGCCATCCGCCGCAGGTGGACATGCCCGTCACCTTCCAGCTTCTCTTGACGCTGGTGTCGTCGTCGAATGCGGAGAATGCCGGGACGCTGTGGGGCTTCATCGGCCGCTATCGCCCCGGCGTGACGCCCGAGAGCCATCCAAAACTGGATGCGATGGTCGGCTATGCCATCAACTACTACCGCGACTTCGTCGCGCCCTCGAAGCAATTCCGCGAACCGACCGAGAGCGAGCGTGCGGCGTTGCAGGACCTGCGTGATGCGCTGTCCAACATGCCGCCGGACTCGACCGCGGAGGACATCCAGAACGTGGTCTACGAGATCGGCCGCCGCGAGCCGTTCCTCGATCCCGTGAAGAAGGGCAAGGACGGCCGCCCCGGCGTCTCGCTCGACTGGTTCAACATGCTCTACCAGGTCCTGCTCGGCCAGGAGAAAGGCCCGCGCTTCGGCTCCTTCGTCGCGGTCTACGGCATCCAGAACGCCGTCGACATGATCGACGGCGCATTGGCGCGCTCGTCGTAGAATGGCACGCCTGCCGTAGCCCGGGTGGAGCGAAGCGCAACCCGGGGACCTTCACGGGCCGCAACTTCTTCTGTCCCGGATTACGCTTCGCTCCATCCGGGCTACGCGTCTGGCTTGTTTCTCGCAGAATGCGTAGGGTGGGCAAAGCGCAGCGTGCCCACCATCAAGAGCGGTGCAAGGAATGGTGGGCACGCTGCGCTTTGCCCACCCTACCGCTTCGCATCACGCAATCCGTCGCTGGTCGCGCGCAACAGCGTCAGCAGGAGGCCGTTGAGCGGCGTCGCCACGCCATGTCGTTCGCCCGCTGCGACGATCGCGCCGGTGAGCGCGTCGGCTTCGAACGGCCGGCCGGCGAGGCGATCGAAATACATCGAGGTGCCGGCGTCGGGCGGATAGGTCAGCAGCGTCGCCAGCGTTCGTTCGGCCTCGTCCGCATCCAGGCGCGCGCCATCGACTCGACCGACGGCAACTGCCTCTTCGAGGATGGCAAGGCACAGCGTCTTGACGTCCTCGCGCCGGAACACCGCCTGCCGCAGCAACGTCAGCGCAGTGATTGGATTGGCGACTGCGTTGATCAGGAGCTTGCGCCAGGCGCGCGTGGCGAAGTCGTCGCTGCACAGCACCCGCATGTCAGTTCCTTCGAGCAGGGCTTCGAACGCTCGCCCGTCGGCATCGGCTGCGACCGCAAATTCATAGTCGCCGGCACGTCGGAAGCGAACGCGGTCCGGCGCCAATCGCTCGCCGTTGTAATAGACGAGAGTAGGAACAATGGTCGCGTGCCCGGCCAGCGGCGCCAGCCGCTCCTTGTGCCCGATGCCGTTCTGCAGGACCGCGACCCGCGTGCCGGCGCCGCTGAGTTTTGCAAGCCACGGCGCGCTTGAAGGCGTGTCCTGCGCCTTGGTGCAGAACAACACCCAGTCCACCGGGTTGGCCTGCTGCGGATCAGTCAGGGCGCGAAGCGGAACATCGATTGTGCCTTCCGCGCGCTCGACCACGAGACGATCGAGCGGCCGCCTGACGCAGGCGATCACATCGTGACGGTCGGCCGCGCGCAACAGGCCGGCGATGATGCCGCCGATGCTTCCGAGGCCGACGACGGCAATGGTCTTGCGATCGGGGTTTCTTTCAGTGCCAGCAGTCATCCGAGACAGATCTCCTCATCCTCACTGTAGGGCGAACGTTGCCGACTTTGCTAATGCAAACTGTGTCTTGCCGCGTTGTTCTATCGAAAACATGCTGCCAACTGCCGCCAATGCACCGCGCGCGTCCCGCGAAATCGGGATGAATCGCGTAGGGTGGGCAAAGCGCAGCGTGCCCACCCTACTGCTTCGCATCGCGCAGCCCGTCGCGCCCTGCGAAATCGGGATAGTTGGTGCACGGTAATTTCAAGCGGAGCGACGGCGATTTGAGCTAGACTGCGCCAATAACAAGCCGCCAGCAGAGGGGCGCAAGGGAGGATCAACATGCAGTTCAGGGTTTCACCGGACACGCTTACCGATCAAGGCGCCGCAGAGTGGCAGGCGCGCGTCGATCTTGCCGCCGCGCACCGGCTCGCTTTCATCCAGGGCTTCAGCGAAGGCATCTTCAACCATCTGACCTTCGTGGTGCCCGGCCGCAGCGATCGCTACTACCAGATTCCGTTCGGCACGCACTGGTCGGAGGTGACCGCTTCCTGCTTCATGGAGGTCGGCATCGACGATGCCGAGATCAAACGCGGCGAGGGCGAGGCCGAGCGCTCCTGTTTTTGCATCCACGCCCCGATCCACAAGGCGCTGCCGCAGGCGAAGGCGGTGTTCCACACCCATATGCCCTTCGCCAGCGCGCTGACCCGGCTCGAGGATCCCCGCATCAAGGAGATCGGCCAGACCGAAGTCGGCATGGCCGGCGAGATCGCCTATGACGATGAATATACCGGCCCGGCGCTCGATCCGGCCGAAGGCGCGCGGCTCGCGAAGGTGATCGGCGACAAGACGATCCTGTTCATGGCCAACCATGGCATCTCGACCGTCGGCGCGACCGTCGCGGAGGCCTATGACCGGCTCTATTACATCGAGCGCGCAGCGCAGGTGCAGATCTACGCGATGTGGACCGGACAGCCATTGAAGAAGCTGCCTGCTCCCGTGGTCGAAAAGACCATGCGCGATATCGGCGGTAGCAGTCTCTACAAGGGCCCAAGCCCGGCGCAGCGCCACTTCGATGCGCTGAAGCGCATGCTGGACCGCAAGGAGCCGGACTACGCGACGTAGTTTTGTTCGCGCCTGCATCTGGCCGTCATTGCGAGGAGCGAAGCGACGAAGCAATCCATGTTTCCGCAAGTGGAGGCATGGATTGCTTCGCGGAGCCTGTCATCGGGCGGCGCTACGCGCCGACCCGTTGGCTCGTAATGACGGCATCATCGCGCGATGCGTCCGAGTCCGAGGCTTACGATCGCACGGCCGGCGGCGCCTGCAGTGTTGGCGCCGCAGCCGCGAGAATCTCCGCACGATCACCGGTCCGTGGCGGATAGATCCGCACGTGATTGATGGTCTGCTTGGTCAATTTGGCGGCGGCACCGCTGGTGCGCACCTGGCGATCCCATCCTTCCGTGTACAAGGCCCCCCACGCGCCGAGATCGAGCACGGTGACATACCAATCGATACGTAGCGGCAGCATCGTCCGCCCGAACAGGTCGGCGACGACATTGTGGCCTGCGAAGCGGCCCATCGGCCGGGCGAACTGGCAGGACATCACGGAGGCGTGGATGCCGTCCACGAAACTGCAGGCCACGTCGCCGGCGGCAAAGACATTCATTGCACCAGTTGCGCGCATGAATTGATCGACGATGACGCGACCATATCGGTCCCGTTCGACATCCAGCGTCTCAGCCAGCGGACTTGCGCGCATGCCCGCGCACCACACGACTGTTTGTGTGGGAATGATCTCCCCCGAACTGAGCGTGATGGCATTTGCGTCGAGCGCGGCAACCGTCACGCCCAGCCGCGTTTCGACGCCGAGCGCCGAGAGCGCCTCATTGATGACCGGGCGGGCGTTATCGCCGATCGTGACGCCAACCGCGGGATTGGGGTCGATGAGGATGATGCGTCGATCGCCGGCGATGGCGGCGCGATCGAGCTTGCCCGGCATCTCGGTTGCGACTTCAATCCCGGTGAAACCGGCGCCGACCACGACCACCGTGGAGAGCGCTTCCGATGGCGCCGCTGCGCCAAGCGCTGCGAGGTGTGCGTCGAGCCGGACGGCAGCCGCATAGGTGTCCACGTCGAAGCTGTTGGCGGCGAGGCCCGGAATCGCCGGACGCGCCAGTTCGCTGCCAAGCGCCAATACCAGCCGATCGTAAGTCAAAACCTCCGGGCCGTCGCGCGTTACAACGCTCACCTGCTGTTTGACCGCATCGATCGCTTGCACCTCGGCAACCCCATGAGCGACGCCGATAGGGTCCAGCACCTCGGCAAGCGGGATCGCCGCCTTGGTCAGGTCGACTTCATAATTGCGAACGCGAATGTTGTGATAGGGATTGCGGTCGATCACGAGGATCTCGACCTCGGCCATCCGGCCGATCTCATCGCGCTTGCGCGCAGCGCCGATGGCAGCCCAGAGGCCAGCGAATCCCGCACCGAGGACAATAATGCGCGCCATTTCCTCTCCGAGCGGCCTCTCTTCTCCGAGCTCCGTCAGTGAGCTTGTCCTGAACCGACACGGCAATCAAGCCGGGCGAGCCGGCGCATTTCCGTACTCGCGCATGATCCGGAAAAGTGGAGACCGGTTTTCCCTCGCGACAAACGCGAAGCGTTTGCGCGGAGATCATGCTCAAACAAAAAGCTAGAGCGAGATGATGATTCGAAGAAAAATCATCACGCTCTAGCGCACGCTCGCATGTCCAGCCCAGCTATTCCGCTTCTTAACGGACGACTAGCAAATGCGACAGGGGATGCGAAGCGCTGCCTTAGCCGATCAGCGCCGCTTGACGATGGAAAAATCACACCCCCTGCTTCTTCGGCCCGAGCCCCTCGAACTGCGTCTTCTGCTCGTCACTCAGGTACCAATAGAAATCGTCGACCGCGTCGTTCACGCTTCTGATCGCCTCTCGCATTGCTTCCAACCGCGCCTTTGCGGCCTTAAGGCGGGCCGGCGGGGTGAGCGCGTCCTTTGGCGGGCATGCGCTTAAGGCTTCCATGGTGCCCATCGTGGTGTCCTGCACCAATTCGAGCGCGGCGCGTTGGGTATCGTTCAGTTTCAGGCTGGCGGCGATGTCGTCGAGGGGCCATTGCTGGGCGACGAGCTGGCGGTATTGCTTTTCGGCCTGTTGCTCGTCCTGCGGTTCGCGGCTCGCCTGGCAGGCGGCGTCCTGCATCTCCTTCAGCTTCGCGGCCGCAGCGTTAGCGCGGCGGTCGCGTTGGGGCGCGTTGAGCCGCGCCTTCTGCTCATCGCTCAGGAGATCGTAAAATTTTTGGAATGCCGGCTGAACGCCCTCAACTCCGCTCAGCATCGCGTTGACGCGGCTCTGCATGGCCGCGAGCCGCTCCAGCGCGGTGGTTGCGGCTTGTGCTGGACAGGAGGCGCGGATGGTGTCGCCGGCGGAAGTCCAGGCGCTCGCGAGCTCGTCGAAGGCTGTGCGCTGCGCCTCGTTCGCCGCGACCACTCGGCCGATCCGCTCGAGGGCAACGCCGGTCGTCTCGGCGGTGTCGCCGCCACAGAGCTCCCGTACGAAGGGCGCTTTGCGATGCCGCCTCCCGGCGGGGCGCTCGGCCGCAAACGCTGAGAGATCGCTCGCAGCGTAAGGCGAGAAGATCGCGGCGTAGAGATCGCCGTAGCCATAGGCCCAGAAGCCGCTGCCATCACTGAGAAGCGCGTAGCCATAGAGATCGCTATAGGCGAACGGCCAGAACAGCGGACCGACCCAGCCGTATGAACCGTCGGCGTGCTGCCACCAGCCTTGTGCAGCTCGGCCGCCCTGCCAGCCGGCCAGTGCCGCGACGGCAGTGAGCTGCGCGCGCTCACTCGGGCGGATCGACTCGGCGGCGGGCCGAAGATCTTGCGGTCTTAAGGCAGCCATTCGGATGCGGCTGTGGCGCGCCGCCATGCGTGCGCGGCGGAGACCTGCGACCGACAGCATGCCGGCCATCGCGAAGCGCGCGACACCGACGGGGCCGCCAACGCGCAGGCGGAGGCCCGCCTCGGCCGCGCTCGGCAGCGCTCCCAGAACGACCAGGGCAAGGCCGGCCGCAGCCATTCCAAGGCGGGACTTTGGCATGATCTCTCCCTTGGCTTCCCTCCTCAGCGGCCAGGCCGCATCGCGTCACAAATATGACTCGGAGCGAAACCGAAAGTTCCCCCCGCGGTCGTTTTCATTCGGGTGAATCTGCGGTCAGGTGACGATGTCAAACCGCCGTGGTTACATCGTGGCGCATTTTTTAAACGGATATCTTCTTAGAGCGTGATGATTTTTCTTCGAATCATCATCCCGCTCTATCTTTTTGTTTGAGCATGATCTCCGCGCAAACGCTTCGCGTTTGTCGCGAGGGAAAACCGGTATCCACTTTTCCGGATCATGCTCTAGAGATCGCTGATGCATTTTACGCGCGTCGACGCGAGGGACGTTTCATCCAAAATCGATCGCGGACGTCCGTAGTGGCAATGAAAAGCTACGCTGAAGCAGAGAAGTCCAGAGATCACCTTTCGCGAGATTTTTAGGGTTATTCGATTTTCGACTTTTGCAACAATATCCCTTCTATAGCGGCACAAGACGGGAAATCGCCTGATGTCTGGGTCGGGTCATTTGCTACGAGGGCGAGCCACCGGCAGACGCGGCTATGGCCACTATCTCGCCGAAAGCGGAAGCAAATCTAGAGCGTGATGACTTTTCTTCGAATCGTCATCCCGCTCTAGCTCTTTGTTTGAGCATGATCTTTTTC
>NZ_JAQMIL010000122.1:0-15552 GCF_029990105.1 Bradyrhizobium sp. Arg237L
TGTTGGGCATACGTTCTCCGTTAGAGAACTGTCCCTAATTTCCCGTGTCTCACTTTTGGGGGGCACTCCAACAGACCGATCCTGGATTGCGCTTCGCTACATCCGGGCTACGATGCCGGGCGTGTGGCGCCACAGTCCGATCATCATGATCATCCTGTTGTCGCTCGTGTCGCTCGACACGAGATATGCCGCATGGCCGCGCGGGAGTGTCAGGACTGCGCCAAAGGCCGTGCCATCGAAATGCGACCGGTCCAAATTCAAGCTCATCCTGGACGTCGGCCATACCGCCGACGCGCCGGGTGCGAGGAGCGCTCGCAACATTCCGGAGTTCGATTTCAATCTCCGCCTTGCGAAACGCATCGAGGACAAACTGAAGTCGGAAGGCTTTGCGCAAACCAGCCTCTTGGTGACGGAAGGCCCGAAAAGGCCGAGCCTGTTCAAGCGCGCCACCGCGATCAACAATTCGGGGGCCGATCTGGTCCTGTCGATCCACCATGACTCGGTGCCTGATTCCTTTCTCGAAGAATGGGAGTTCGAGGGAACGAAGAGCCATTTCAGCGACCGGTTCAGCGGCTATTCGCTGTTCGTTTCTCACGACAATCCGAAATTCTGGACCAGCCTGAGGTTCGCCCGGCTGCTCGGCAATCGAATGAAGGCGCAGGGCCTGCAATATGCCCGCCAATATTCGCAGGCGGTGATGGGTCGGTACCGGCGCAAACTGCTGGACAAGAAGGTCGGGGTCTACCGGTACGACCAGCTCATCGTGCTCTCGCGGACGCGCGTGCCTGCCGTCCTGTTCGAGGCCGGCTCGATCATCAACCGGGACGAAGAGCTGGCAATGGCGTCCACGGAACGGCAGGACATGATCGGCGCCGCCATGGTCGGTGCCGTCAAGGAATTCTGCGCCTCACGGTAGCGCACCCTGTGCGGTGGCCTGCCCCCGATTACAGCGGTATCTTCCGATATTCGCGGTTCGCGAGGCTGGCCTCTTCCAGGTCGAGATCGCGCTCGATCCGGCGCCGCGTCTCGTCGGTGATCTTGCCGTCGCGGAGCAGGGCGTGGATGAACTGGCGCTCGGTCGCGATCAATTCCCGCGTCAGCTCGGTGCCGTTGGCGGAGACGTCGTGATTGTCGGGATCAAGGGCGGCCGGCAACTGGTTGGTGCGGATATCGTGCCGCGCCCGCAGCAGCTTCACGACCTCCTCGGAGAGCTCGCGTTCGTCGACGATGGCATCGAGCGATGCGAGGCCGGCGGCCAGCGCCTCGCGCCTCGCAACAATTTCGGCTTCATGCTCGGCGATACTCTCGGCGCGGCCGTCCTTGGCGATGTTCAGCCAACCCACGACGGTAGGTAGGGTCAAGCCGAACCCCACCAGCGTGATGAAGATGACGCCGAAGGCGACGAACAGGATCATGTCGCGATAGGGAAAAGGCTCGCCGCTCGCGAGCGCAAACGGCAGCGCCAGTGCGGCGGCGAGCGACACCGCGCCGCGGACGCCGACGAAGGCGATCGTGAATGTCCATTGCCAGCGCGGCTGCGGATCACGCTGTCGCACGCGCTCGCTCAGGATCCGCGGCAGGTAGGTTGCGGGAAACACCCAGGCAAAGCGGGCGATGACGATGACCGCGATCACCAGCGCGGTGGTGGAGAGGATGTCGTCGAGCGGAAATGCCTTCGACTTCTCGTAGAGCGAACGCATCTGGAAGCCGGTGAGCAAGAACAGGATGCCTTCGATCAGGTAGATCACCAAGTCCCAGAAAAAGATGCCCTGCAGGCGGGTGGCGGAAGGAATCAGAAGCGGGCCGTTCCAGCTCACATAGAGGCCGCAGGCGACCGTGGCGATCACGCCGGAGCCGCCAAAGTGCTCCGGCAGCCAATAGGCCACATAGGGCGTGATCAGCGAGAGCGTGATCTCGACCTGCGGATCCCGCGAGTGCTGGCGGGCGCGCAGGCTCAACCATCCGACCGCGATGCCGAACGCGATCTCGCTGACGACGATGGCTGCAAATTCGCCGGTGGCCTTCGGCAGCGAGAAGGCGCCGGTGGTGATCGCCGCGAGGGCGAAGCGGTAGAGGATCAGCGCCGTGGCATCATTCGCCAGTCCCTCGCCTTCGAGTATGACGAGGATGCGGCGGGGGAGATGGAGCCGCCGCGCGATCGCAAGCGGGGCGACCACGTCGGGCGGCGCCACGATCGCACCAAGCAGGAACCCGACCTCCCAGGGCAGCCCGATCAGGTAGTGAGTGGCGGTCGCCACCGCCGCCGCCGTGAAGATCACGCAGCCGACGGCGAGCAGCACGATCGGACGAAGGCTGTTCTTGAACTCGCGCCAGCTCATGGCCACCGCAGCCATGTAGATCAGCGGCGGCAGCACCATGAGCAGCACCAGTTCCGGCGGCAATTCGATGCTGGGCATGCCCGGCACGAAGGCCAGCGCGATGCCGGCCAGCATCAAGAGGATGGCAGGCGCGACATTGAGGCGCCGCGCCAACAGCGCCGTGCCCGCCAGCACGGCAAGCAGGATCAGAAAGGTCTGGAATCTGGCTTCCATGGCCGGTCCAATTGGCCCCGAAGCGCAGGCAAGGTCAATGTGCGTGGACGGCTCGACCGTGCGAGATCGAAAAAGGCGGCCGTCCGATCAGCCAAGCCCCGGGTGTACTTACTCCCGCAGGTCGTAACGATAGGATTTCGAGACGATCTGCCAGCCGTCCTTGAGCTTCATCGCCACCAGATAGTCGGTGAAATAGCGCGGCGGCAATTGGCAGCGGACCTTGATGAAGGCGGTGACGTCGTCCGAACGGTCGATGGTGACGATGAAATCCTCGCGCGGCTTGCCTTCCGCCTTCGCCGATGGCCGCTTGCGGACCCGGTCGAGCCAGTCCGGCACGGTCAGCACCTGAAGCTCGCTCTTTTCCACCCAGCGCAGGTCGGCGGAGGGGTGAAACATCGCGCCGAGCTTGTCGGCGTCGCCTTCATAGAGTCCGTCGAAATAGTTCTGCACGACGGCCTCAATGGTCGATCGGTCATGGCTCATGGTTGGTTCCTCCCTTGGCCCATCTGTTGGTAGCCCGGGTGGAGCGGAACGCGCAACCCGGGACATCCAGATCAACGGTTACGAGCGATCCCGGGTTACGCTGGCGCTTCACCCGGGCTACGGGCTGGCGGGCCGAACCATCATTCGTCCCGCGGTACTAAAGCTTATCAGATGGTGCGGCCCCGTTCGTGACCTGGGTCACCAAACACCGCCCCGGCTTCTGATAGGCTTTGCTATCATGCTGAACAGGCGGGTTTTTGAAGGTGCGGTAATGAAATCGACTGGATTTCCAGAATTGCATCGGTTCGTTCTGGCGCTGTTCCTGCTTCTGATGTGCCAGCCAGCCTTCGCCGAGAAGCGCGTGGCGCTCGTGCTCAGCAATGCGGCCTATCAGAACGTCGCGCCGCTCCCCAACCCCGTCAATGACGGCGCGCTGATCGCGGCCATGCTGAAGGACGCCGGTTTCGACGTGGTGGATTTCCGCCGCGACCTTCCGGCGGTTGAGACCCGCCGCGCGCTGCGCGACTTTGCCGATCGTACCCGCGATGCCGAGATCGCCGTGGTCTATTACGCCGGCCATGGCATCGAGGTCGACGGCGCCAATTACCTCATTCCGGTCGATGCCAGGCTGGAACGCGACACCGACGTCTATGATGAGGCTTTTTCGCTCGACCGCGTCCTGATCGCGATCGAGCCGGCCAAGAAACTGCGGCTCGTGATCCTCGACGCCTGCCGCGACAATCCCTTTGCCAAGACCATGAAGCGCACGGTGGCCTCGCGCGCGATCGGGCAGGGCCTCGCCAAGGTCGAGCCGACCAGCCCGAACGTGCTGATCGCCTATTCCGCCAAGGCCGGTTCCACCGCCGCTGATGGCGACGGCAAGAACAGCCCCTTCACATCAGCGCTCGCAAAGCACCTGACGACGCCCGGGCTCGATGTGCGGCGCGCATTCGGCTACGTCCGCGACGACGTGCTGAAGTCGACCAATAACCGCCAGGAGCCGTTCGTCTATGGCTCGCTCGGTGGTGAGGATGTGCCGCTGGTGCCGGCGCCGGCCAAGGCGGCGGCGCCTGCCGCGCCCGCACTGAGCCCGCAGGCCGACATCCGCCGCGACTACGAACTGGCGCTGCAGGTCGGCAACAAGAGCGCGCTCAACGCTTTTCTCGCGCAATATCCCGACGGCTTCTATGCGAGCCTCGCCAAGCTCCAGCTCGAGAAGATCACCGCCGAGGAAGCCCGCGTCGCCGCCACGGACAAGGCGCGGGCGGCGGAGCAGGAGCGGGCCCGGCTCGCCGCCGAAGGTGCCCAGAAAGCCGAGCAGGCCAAGGCGGCCGCCGACGCCAGGGCCGCCGAACAGGCGCGCATTGCCGCCGAGAAGGCCAAGCAGGTCGCGCAGGATCAGGCGGCGGTCGCCGAGCAGAAGCGGCTCGCGGCCGAAAAGGCACTGGCCGACAAGATCGCCGCCGACAAGGCCACCGCGGAGCAGGCGCCCGCCGCAGCGCCTGTCGACAAGGCGGTGAATGTCGCCGTGCTCAGTACCGGCTCGCCGCAAGCCGACGTCACCAAATCGGTGCAGACCGAGCTGCGCCGCGTCGGCTGCCTCACAGGTAGCGCCGATGGCGAGTGGAACGCCGCCTCGCAGCGGTCGCTGACGCTGTTCAATCGCTATGCCGGAACCAGGCTCGACACCAAGGTCGCCAATGTCGACACGCTCGATGCCATCAAGCAGAAATCATCGCGCGTCTGCCCGCTCGTCTGCGAGCACGGCACCAAGGCCGATGGCGACCGCTGCACCCGGATCGTCTGCGGCGCCGGCTCGTTCCTCAACGACGACAATGCGTGCGAGAAACGGCGCGAGAAGAAGCCGGTCGCCAAGCGCGATTCCGACGATCGGCCGGCGCGGCGCGAGCGGCCGGAAGTGCGCATTCCCCGGCCGATGGCCTCTTCGGGCGGCCGCGGCAGTGGTGGCGGCCAAATGGTCTGCGACCGCGGCGGCTGTCGCCCGGTCGCGCGCGGCTGCCACCTCGAATTCCGCACCACCGCGCAAGGCGGCCCGTACGAGGGCGGCGGCGGCAACGTTCAGGTTTGCAATTGAGACCGGGGTGCCGTCATTGCGAGGCAACGGGTCGCGCGAATGCGCGCCCGATGACAGGCTCCGCGAAGCAATCCATGGAGCCGCTTGCGGAGGCATGGATTGCTTCGTCGCTATCGCTCCTCGCAATGACGGTCGATAGCTTGAAACCGGCTAGATCGCGCTCGCCGCGATATTGACCATCAACGCGAGCAGCGCCGTGTTGAACACGAAGGAGATGATGCCGTGCACGGTCGCGGTGCGGCGGATGATCCTGTCGGTGATGCCGACATCGGAGACCTGCGCGGTCATGCCAATCACGAACGAGAAATAGACAAAATCCCAGTAATCGGCCTCGACGTGTTCCTTGCCGCTGGGAAACTGCAGACCGCCGGGTTCCTTTCCGCGATAATATTCGTGCGCATAGTGCAGCGAAAAGGCGGTGTGGACCAGCGCCCAGGATAGCACGATGGTGACGATCGCGAGCGCCAGCGCTTCCGCGCTGCTCTTGGCGGCGCCGAGCTCGAAGATGATGGCGGCAAGGCTCGCGAAGGCGCCGAGCGCCGTGATGAGCAGGATCAGGAACCGGCCGTCATCCTGCAGTATCGCGTTGCGCCTGATGTAAGCGATGCTGCATTGGAGCATCATCATGAAGGCGAGGGCGAGATACAGCGCGACGAAGATGTCCCAGCTCACCAAGAGCCGCGTCACCGGCCGCAGCCACTGCGGCAGCAGGAAAAACGCGGCGACGCCCACTGCGATCGAAGTAAAGATGCGTGGCCGCGAATACACCACGCGGACGGCCTTCGGCAGCTTCCGGAAGCGAACAAGGCGCTCCTCGAATTCCTTGCTCATGGTCCGCCCATCTTTTCGTTCTATTTGATTGTAACGGTCCGACCGCGCACTCGTTCACCTCCCCGCTTGCGGGGGAGGTCGGATCGCATCGCCAGATGCGATCCGGGTGAGGGTTCTCTCCACACGAAGAGTCTCGCCGCGGAGACACCCTCACCCCAGCCCTCCCGGAGCGAGCTATGCTCGTCCCGCAAGCGGGAGAGGGGAGCGCAGTGTCGTCTGGGGCACCACGCTAATTCCTGCGCTCCGCAACGAACCGCGCCGCCGCGCGCAGCACGTCGCCCTTCGGTCCGAACACCGACAAAGCGGCATCGGCGCGGGCGAGGAGGTCGCGGACGCGCTGCTTGGCGCCGTCGATGCCGAGCTGGGTGACGAAGGTGGTCTTGCCGAGGGCGGCGTCCTGGCCGGTCTGCTTGCCGAGCGCGGCAGCATCGCCCTCGACGTCGAGCAGGTCGTCGGCGATCTGGAAGGCTTCGCCGAGCGCGCGGCCGAAATCGTCGAGTGCCAGATATTCTTTCTCGGAGGACTGGCCGAGGATGGCGCCGGCGATGCAGCCGAAGCGGAGCAGCGCGCCGGTTTTCATCTGCTGCAGCCGCGCTACGTCCACCGGCTCGCGGTCGCCGAACCGGCCTTCGCCGGCCAGGTCGAGCATCTGTCCGCCTGCCATGCCGCCGACGCCGGAGGCGCGCGCCAGCGCGCGGGTCAGCGCCAGCCTGACGCCGGCATCGCGATGGATCTCGTCGCGGGTGATGATGTCGAAGGCGATCGTGAGGAGCGCGTCTCCGGCGAGGATCGCGGTCGCATCGTCATAGGTTTTGTGGAGGGTGGGGCGGCCGCGGCGCAGATCGCTATTGTCCATCGCCGGCAGGTCGTCATGGATCAGGGAGTAGCAGTGGATGCACTCGAGCGCGGCCCCCGCCATCAGCGCGGCATTGCGCGGCACGCCGAACACGGCGGCACTCTCGACCACCAGGAACGGCCGCAGGCGCTTGCCGCCGCCGAGGCTCGAATAGCGCATGGCCTCGATCAGCCGCCTCGGGCGGACGATCTCCTCCTTCTCCACGGTGTCGGCCAAAAGTTTCGCCAGCAGGGCCTCGGTATCGTCAGCGGTCTGGTCCAGACGCTTGGCGAATTCTGCAGTACCGGTCGTCATTAAGAATTGCTCCAGATCAGATTCCGGGGCGGACAATCGTTGATGGCATCGGCTTCGTCAATTCCGCCCGCCGGCCGGAAATGCCTTAAAAGTGCTGGAAAACCTGCCAATTATCGCGAAATCTCACCCGAAACCGGCCAATATTGCCGGCAGCGCCGACCCGCTTTCAGCCGGAACCTCCAATTTGCGCATTGTCCGGATCCTTTTGCTGCTGCTGGTGGCCGCGCTGCTCGTGCCCTACGTGCTGACACCGCTTTACCGGTCCGGCCATCCGGTCTCAGCGCTGATGGCTTGGCGCTACCTGAAGGGTGCGCCGGTCACGCGGCAATGGGTCGATTTCAATGCGATCTCGCCGTATCTCCCCCGCTCGGTGGTGGGGTCGGAGGATTCGAAATTCTGCAGCCATCGCGGCATCGACTGGGACGCGCTGCAGGATGCGATCGACGATGCCGAGGACGGCGAGCCGGGCCGGGGCGGCTCGACCATCACCCAGCAGGTCGCCAAGAACCTGTTCCTGTGGCCGGGCCGCAGTGTGGTCCGCAAGGCGCTGGAACTGCCCCTCGCCATATGGATCGATTTCGTGCTGCCGAAGCAGCGGATCCTGGAAATCTATCTCAACATCGCCGAGCTCGGCCCGTCCGGCCAGTTCGGGGCCGAGGCCGGCTCCCAATACGCCTTCGGCCATTCGGCGGCGACCCTGTCGCCGCGCGAGGCAGGGCTGCTCGCGGCGATCCTGCCCAATCCGGTCAAGCGCAGCGCCCGCAATCCCGGTCCCGGCGTACGCCGCCTGAGCGCAACCTATATGGCCCGCGCCAGCGCGGTTCAGCGCTGCTGGAGCGAGACCCGCGGCTTCTGAATTCGCTGCATCGGCCGCCCGGAACCATAGTTGCCCATAGGGGTCAAGAAGTAGTAAGATTTGCTCCCGGCAGTTGAAGGAGCTCTCATGGCATCGGTCGAGAAAGTGAGCGTCGCACTGACGAGCGAGCAAATATCGGCGCTCAAGGCCGCAGTAGACGCGGGAGAGTACGCCACCACGAGTGAGATCGTCCGCGAGGCGGTGCGGGACTGGCAATTGAAGCGTGAACTACGCCAGGAAGATATCAGACGGCTTCGGCAGATGTGGGATGTCGGCATTGCGAGCGGCTCCGCCGGCGATCTGGATATGAAGAAGCTGCGTGAAGAGGCCCGCGAGCGGCTAGAGAGTGCGAAGAAAGCCTCCGGCAATGCCGACTGAGCTGGTCTGGTCGAACCAGGCGCGTACTGACCTGCTGGACATCTACGTCATGATAGGGCTTGAACAACCCGCTGCCGCCGAGCGCTATTTCGATCGCATCGAAGCCAAGGCGGAGCTGCTGAGGTCGCAGCCAAGGATGGGTGTGCGTCGGTCTGATCTTCGTCCATCAATGCGCATGCTGGTCGAGGCTCCTTATCTGCTGCTCTACCGCACCGATCCGGACACCGATGAAGGCCCGATCGACGCGATCGAAATCATCCGGGTCGTTGACGGGCGTCGGGACCTGCACGGCCTATTTTAGATAGGATGAAATTGTGCGCCCTTACGGAGCCCTGCATGCGGCAATCGATAGCAAAATGATCATGTTTTGTTCTGGCGGAATCGCGGAGGCTTGGCCTCGCTCGCAAGCGGAGATGCGGCGAGGCAACGCAATCTGATCGCGTCAGGCCCTAGCTTTACGCCATCCCTTCCTCTATAAGCGCGGCCTTATTGGCATCGCAGCTCGCTTTTGACGCGCGTCCTTAATTTCGGACGATGCCTCCGCAACACCCCTAGAGGACCGTTATGGCTGTTCCCAGAAGAAAAACCTCGCCGTCGCGCCGTGGCATGCGCCGATCGGCGGATGCGCTGAAGAAACCGACCTATGTCGAGGACAAGGATTCCGGCGAGCTGCGTCGCCCGCACCACCTCGACCTAAAGACCGGCATGTACAAGGGCCGGCAGGTCCTGAAGAAGAAAGAATCCTGATCCTCGCGGGATCGGCGAACATTTGGATTCCCGGCTCTGAAAGCAGGGCCGGGATCACGATTGATTGGGCCGCCTGAAATCGGCCAATGAGTGCGATCAGACGGTCCGGGTCGGCGCGTCGAGCGTGATCCGGGAAGAGTGGCACCGGTTTTCCCTCGCGACAAACGCGTAGCGTTTGTGCGGAGGTCATGCTCAAACAATGAAACGAGATCATGATCCGATTCATCCCGATCGGATCACGCTCTCTGGGCGTTTCGCTCCTGGTTTCCTTCGCTAAGGCCTCGCTCGCATGGTCGGTTTTCCGCTGCTGCTGATTCCGCTCGCGGTCTACAACATCATCGTCTTCCTGATGCCCGGCGTTTCGCTGGCCGATCCGTTGCTGACGGTGACGCTGATGTCGGGGGCGGAATGGCCGATAACGCTGAACGACATCCTGCTGGCGCTCGGCATCCTCCTGCTGTTGCTCGAGGTCATCAAGGGCGCGCGACCGGGCGCCAAATTCGTGATGGATCATTTGCTGTCGCTGATCGTGTTCGGCGCGGCAGCCGCCGAATTCGTGCTGTGGCCGAAATTCGGCACCTCGACCTTTGGTCTGCTGACTTTGCTGGCATTGGCGGATTTCATCTCCGGAATCGCGCTTCGCACCCGCCGTCGTGCGGTGGCGCCCGCAACACGGGTGCAGCAAATCGAGCCGGAACCAGCCCCTCCGCCGCAACCCGCACCGGCGCCACCCCCACAGCCGGCTCCCGCGCCGGCCCCGCAGCCGGCTCCGCCGCCCGCTGCCTCAACGACGTCAGCGAACACGATGCCACCGGCGGCTTCGGTCGCGGAATCGGTGCCGCTGGATCATTCCAAGCCGACGCAGGCGCAACCCGCGGTCGCCTCCCCGGACCTGCAGCCGAGCCGCAATCCGCCGACTGAACCGGAACAGCGCTGAGCGCGATCAGATGATCTGGCGCGTGCGGCGTGCGACGCCGCGCCGTTCCTGCGGATGGGCGCCATAGGCCATCTGCGCATCCGCCAGCGTGGCGCGCCGCAGCGGACGAGTCTCTGGCGCCAGCGCCGCAGTTGCGATCAGTTGGGTCACAAAGCCTGCGTCGGGCCGTGGCAGCGGCCGTTTGGACTCGGAGTGCAGGGATTCGGTCAGCGGGACGAGTTCAGCCGAGGTGGTGGCGGCGCCGGTTAAAACCTCGCCGTCCAGCACTTGCCTTGATCCGCCGGCTTCCGGCATCGCTGATCCCGCCCGATTGTCACGTTTCGGGACGCTACCATCCCCCTTGGCCTCGAACTCGCAAGGTCCATGCCGGTGCACGGGCTTTTGTTCCCGATGGCGGCAAAACGTGGTTTCCAGATTATTTATGAACTTTACCTAAGGTCTGACTGGAAACAGAGGCACACTCCGGGCTTGGAATCACTTACCCACTGTCACATGCGTCCACCTGTATCCACTTGGCCCGTGTCCTGAATTGGCCGTGTCCTGAAACGAGGCGACAGCAGATGCCTTCCATCCCGCCAGCCGCCGACATCCTGGCTTCGCTCGGCCAAGTGACCTTTGTCTGGGATATTGCCTCCGATGCGCTCGTCTGGAGCGACAATGTGGCCTCGGTTTTCCCGGATCTCCCGGCGGAGGCGATTGCAAGCGGCGCTGCATTTTCCAGGCTGATCGAGCCATCGCGCGCGATCCGCAGCGATGCGTTCGGCCAACCCGCGCCGCTCCGCAGCGGCGAGGGCATGCCCTACCGAATAGAGTACGGCGTGCGGGCGAGCACCTCGGCGCCCGTGATCTGGATCGAGGAAACCGGCTGCTGGTTTGGCGGACCCGACGGCCGGCCTGTGCACGCCCAGGGCGTGATCAGGATCGACAATGAGCGTCATGCCCGCGACGAGCAGCTCGTGAAGCTGTCGCGACACGATCCGCTCACCGGTGAACTCAACCGCACCCATCTGATCGCCGCGCTCGCCGAGGCGATCGAGGAGGCTACACGCTTCCGTTCGTCCTGCGCCTTCATGCTGATCGGCATCGACCATCTGGCGCGCATCAACGACGCCTTCGGCTTCGACGTCGCCGACGCCGTGATCGCGGAGATCAGCAAGCGCATCCGCGCCCGCCTGCGCGGCGGCGACGTGCTCGGGCGTTTCTCCGGCAACAAGTTCGGGCTGATCCTGCGCAACTGCACCGTCGACGATGCCAATGTCGCCGCCGAACGTTTTCTCACCGCTGTGCGGGAGGAGATCGTGCCGACCAGGTCGGGCCCCGTCTCGGTGACGGCGTCGATCGGCGCGGTCAGCGTGCCGCGCCACGCCCGCAACGCCGACGAGGCGATCAACCGCGCCCAGGAGACGCTCGATACCACCAAGAGCCGCCGCGCCGGCTCGTTCCTGCTTTGGAAGCCGAATGTCGAGCGCGACGCTCAGCGCCGCGTCAACATCCGCGTCACTGACGAGATCGTCACCGCGCTGAACGAACGGCGCATCGTCGTGGCGTTCGAGCCGGTGGTTGAGGTGCAATCGCGGCAGCCCGCCTTTTACGAGTGCCTGGTGCGCATGCAGCAGGAGGACGGTCGGGCATTGTCGGCGCCGGACATCGTGCCGGTCGCCGAGCGTCTCGGCCTGATCCGGCTGGTCGATCACCGCGTGCTCGAGCTTGCGGTGGCCGAGCTTGCCGCTTCACCCGAGGTTCAGCTCAGCCTCAACATCTCGCCGGACACCACGATGGATCCGGACTGGCTGGCCGGAATCGAATCGCTGATGGCCGCGCATCCCGGCGTCGGCGAGCGGCTGATCGTCGAGATCACGGAGACGGTGGCGATCAGCAATCTCGACGAGGTGCGCGGCTTCGTCACGCGCCTGAAGAATTTCGGCAGCCGGATCGCGATCGACGATTTCGGCGCCGGCTACACCTCGTTCCGCAACCTGCGCAAGCTCGGCGTCGATATCGTCAAGATCGATGGCGCCTTCGTGCAGAACATCGCGCATTCCGCCGACGACCGCGCTTTCGTGCAGACACTGCTCGACCTCGCGCGCCGGCTCGGCATCAAGACGGTTGCGGAATGGGTGCAGGATGAAGCGTCCGCGGTGATGCTGCGCGAATGGGGCTGCGACTATATCCAGGGCCGCCTGATCGGATTGGCCTCGCCGACGCGGCCATGGCACACGGCGGATAAGACGATGCCGGCGGCCGGGTAGCTGGTCGTCCACCGCTGGCTGTCATTCCGGGGCGATGCGACAGCATCGAGCCCGGAATCCATTCAGCGGCTCGCGCAAGCGGCCCAATGGATTCCGGGTTCGCGCTGCGCGCGCCCCGGAATGACGAACTCAATGGCAGGTTCGGAAGAGCCTACTCTTCCTTCTTCGTCGTCGTCGTCTCGCGCGACATCCGCTCGAGGCGCTCCTGCATCTCCTTCATCTGGCGGCGCAGGTCGTCGATATTGGCGTCATCCGGCGCCGGCTCCGGCACTTTCTCGGGCTCGGGCGTTGCGGTTCCCGTGCGCGGCGGCACGAATGGCTTGAACATGGAGAAGGTCTGCTGGAACAGCTCCATGTTGCGCCGAACCTGTTCCTCGAGCGGGGCGAAGGGAGTTCCGCTCAGCGTGCTTGCGATCTGCTTGCGGAATTTCTCCTGCTCTTTCGTCAGCGTCTCGATCGACTGCTCGAGATATTTCGGCACCACCATTTGCATGCTGTCGCCGTAGAACCGGATCAACTGCCGCAGGAAAGTGGTCGGCAACAGATTCTGGCCGGCCTTGTTCTCCTGCTCGAAGATGATCTGCGCCAACACCGATCGGGTGATGTCGTCGCCGGTCTTGGCGTCGTAGACGAGGAAATCCTCGCCTTCCTTCACCATCGCGGCGAGATCCTCGAGCGTCACATAAGTGCTGGTTCCGGTATTATAGAGCCGCCGGTTGGCGTACTTCTTAATCGTGGTCGGGTGTTCTGATTTTGCCATGGGGGCTCACACATCAACACCAGGAGGGAACCCTTTGCAGCATTGCTGCAGGGGTGATGCACACGCATCGCAGCAAAGGTAAGCATTTTCAAAGCCGCTCGGCAACGATTTGTGCGCCACGGTTAATTCCAAAGCATAGTTATTGCTCAGGAAAGCTCCAACAGGGTCAATTTAAGTGCGCCGCGGCAGGATTTGGCCGTCTGGCCGATTGACATGCCTCAAGGACGTTAACAGGATGAGGCCGAAAGATAGGCCCGCGTCCGGCCGCCCGCCCGCCGCCAAGCTACCCAGGCCAAACATCAAGCTCTAGGAGATGCCCATGTCAGACGATGTCGTCATCGTCAGCGCCGCCCGCACCCCGGTCGGCAGTTTCAACGGTGCGTTCGCCAACACTCCCGCCCATGACCTCGGCGCCATCGCCATCAAGGCGGCGCTGGAGCGCGCGGGCGTCGAGCCGGGCCGCGTGTCCGAAGTCATCATGGGTCAGATCCTGACCGCAGCCCAGGGCCAGAACCCGGCCCGCCAGGCCTCGATCGTCGCCGGCATCCCGGTGGAAAGCCCGGCCTGGGGCGTCAACCAGCTCTGCGGCTCGGGCCTGCGCTCGGTCGCGCTCGGCTACCAGGCGCTGGTCAATGGCGATTCCGAGATCGTCGTCGCCGGCGGCCAGGAATCCATGAGCATGGCCCCGCATGCGCAGTATCTCCGCGGTGGCGTCAAGATGGGCGGCGTCGAATTCGTCGACACCATGATCAAGGACGGCCTGTGGGACGCCTTCAACGGCTACCACATGGGCAACACGGCCGAGAACGTGGCGCGGCAATATCAGATCACCCGCGCCCAGCAGGACGAGTTCGCCGTCTCCTCGCAGCAGAAGGCCGAAGCCGCGCAGAAGGCCGGCCGGTTCAAGGATGAGATCGTCCCCGTCACCATCAAGACCCGCAAGGGCGACGTCGTGGTCGACACCGACGAATATCCGCGCCACGGCGCCACGCTCGACGCAATGGCCAAGCTCAAGCCCGCCTTCGAGAAGGACGGCACGGTGACCGCCGGCAGCGCGTCCGGCATCAATGACGGCGCCGCCGCCGTGGTGCTGATGACGGCGAAGCAGGCCGCCAAGGAAGGCAGGACGCCGCTCGCGCGCATCGTCTCCTGGGGCCAGGCCGGCGTCGACCCGAAGATCATGGGCACCGGCCCGATCCCGGCTTCGCGCAATGCGCTGAAGAAGGCCGGCTGGAGCATCGGCGATCTCGATCTGATCGAGGCCAACGAGGCGTTCGCGGCGCAGGCCTGCGCTGTTAACAAGGACCTCGGCTGGGATACGTCCAAGGTCAACGTCAACGGCGGCGCGATCGCGATCGGTCACCCGATCGGCGCGTCCGGCGCCCGCGTCCTTGTGACGCTGCTGCACGAGATGCAGAAGCGCGACGCCAAGAAGGGCCTCGCCACGCTGTGCATCGGCGGCGGCATGGGCATCGCGATGTGCGTTGCACGCGACTGAACAAGAGGCAACATGCCGGGTTGAATGATGAAAAGATCGTCTGTCAACCACAGTGCAAGCTGTTAAGAGAATGCCCGGCCTCGCGCCGGGCATTTTCGTTTTGGAATATCGATAGATTTCAAAAGACCGGCACAATGTCGGCTTAGAAAAAACGGCCAAGGAGGAGACGGACATGGCACGTGTTGCATTGGTAACGGGTGGGACGCGAGGTATCGGCGCTGCGATCAGCAAGGCGTTGAAGGCGGCGGGCTACAAGGTCGCGGCGACCTATGGCGGCAATGATGCCGCGGCGCAGAAGTTCAAGGAAGAAACCGGCATTCCCGTTTACAAATGGGACGTCGCCTCGTTCGATGCCTGCGCGGCCGGGGTCAAGCAGGTGGAGGCCGACATCGGCCCGGTCGACGTGCTTGTCAACAATGCCGGCATCACCCGCGACACCGCATTCCACAAGATGACGCTGCAGCAGTGGAACGAGGTGATCGACACCAATCTCGGCTCGCTCTTCAACATGACGCGCCAGGTGATCGAGGGCATGCGCGCCCGCAAGTTCGGCCGCATCGTCAACATCTCCTCGATCAACGGCCAGAAGGGCCAGTTCGGCCAGGTCAATTATTCCGCGGCCAAGGCCGGCGACATCGGCTTCACCAAGGCGCTCGCGCTTGAGAACGCCAAGGGCGGCATCACCGTGAACGTGATCGCGCCCGGCTACATCAACACCGAGATGGTGCAGGCGGTGCCGAAGGACGTCCTGGAGAAAAACGTGATTCCGCAGATCCCGGTCAACCGTCTCGGTGAGCCCGAGGAGATCGCGCGCGCGGTGCTGTTCCTCGCCGCCGACGACGCCGGCTTCATTACCGGCTCGACGCTCACCGTGAACGGCGGCCAGTATCACGCGTGATGTTTTCTCGCGTCATTGCGCGGAGCGATGGCGGACACATGCGGAAACGTAGAGCCTGAGAACCAATTCGGTCTGCGGGTAGACGGCATCCGAAGTAGCGGATGTTGAAGACCTCGAC
>NZ_JAQMIL010000123.1:0-14979 GCF_029990105.1 Bradyrhizobium sp. Arg237L
ATTTTGCGCGCCGTCGCGGCCATCGCAGGTCTCGCTACGGTCCTCATAGGCGACTTTCGCCGCCGCCTGCAGCAAAATCCCGCGCCAAGTCCCTTCAGTCTCCACTTGGTCGCCTGATCCCAATTCTTGCCCAGCCTGGAAAGCGCAACCCGGGATTGGTGCCGCAGTCTGGAATTTCCCGGGTTACGCTCCGCTCCACCCGGGCTACGATGGATCGTCCTCGACGAGGCTTATTCCTTCATCGCGCAAAGCGCCGAGCAGCGCTTCGATGTCTTCTGACTCGACCGCGAATGATGACAGAAAGTCGTCGAGTTGGTCGAAGGTGATAGAGCCAGCGGAGCGCGCAAGCTCGATGACTCTGCGGATCATCTCCTGCCGTTCCATTGTCGGATGCGCCTGTCGTTGGCCTCTACCCTAGAGGCAAGCATGTCGGCGCCGCCTCTGCAGCTCGGAACAAATTAAGAACACTTTAGCAAGTATTTGATATCATTCTGATTCGGCGGCGTCGCCGACACAACATCTATGGCCTGTCCGTTCTCGCGAGGACTACATGTCCACTATTGCCTTTGATCAGTTCGCGCTCACCCGCATCGCCGACTTTGCGCGCTCGCTGTCGCGCCTGCATCAGGCGTCCCGCCGCCAATGGGTCGATGACGACCAGATCGACCGCGAGTTCAACGCGGTCTGCATGTCGATCTGGGGTTACACCATCGACGACATCAGCGACGACTTGTTCTCACCTGCGGATCACGCCTGGCTCGATTCGCTCGACGAAGCACATGCGCGCATCTTTGCCGCCGAGCAGGGCTATGACCTCGTCGACGACCAGGGCATGCTGACGGACTGGTGGGGCTATTGCTGGATGATCCTCGCTGAAAAGCGCGGGCTGCTGACGCCGGAAAACCGCGCTGCGGCGCGCGCGGCGATCGAGGAGAAATATCGCGCCGCGCCGAATGTCATCGGGGTGATCGTCGGGCGGTGAAGTTCGCAATGACGGTAGACTAGTTGATCTCCGCCCGCTTCGCCTTCGGCGCGGCTGATTTCGGCACGACGGTGACCGGCGGTGCGCCGTCATGGCTCGTGTCCGACTGCGGCGCTTCGCCGACCGTTTCGGCCGCGACCGGCGCGACCTTCATCTCGCCGAGCCGGGCACGGAGTTCGGCGGTGAGACCGGGGTAGGACGCGACCGGCGTGAAGTCGGCGCTCTGGTTGTTGCCGACCCGGACGCCGGTATAGGCAACCAGGCCATCGGTGGTGGCGACCACGTCGCCGGCGCGAAGTGAGGTATCGAGCGTGAGGTCGACCGGCGCGAGGCCGGCGGGATCGCGGCCGTTGCAGGTGCAGTCAGCGCGCAATGACTTGCGGTAGGCGAAGGCGTTCTCACTGTCGGCATAGCGTTCGCCGGCCGACGAGGTCGCGTAGTCGATGCTGCCACCGTAATAAACCTTGGTGGCGGTCGCCGGACAGAACGCCTGGCAGAGCTGAACCGGTGTCGCGCTGCCGCGTAAGCTCAGCGGGAAATATTTGCCGTCGCAGCTTCTGACGCAAAAGGCCGGGCCGGAACCGGCAACGCGCGGCGCGGGCGCAGCCTGCGGCTGTTGCTGCTGGTTGAGGCCGAACGGATCAAAGAAATTGGGTTGTGGCTGGCCCTGTCGCGACTGCTGCTTCTGCCCGCCGCCGAAGAAGAAATCGAGCAGCCCTTCCGCTGAGACTTGCGCCGGCGCGAGCGTCAGCGAGCCCAGAAGGGTTGCGGCAACAAGTGTCACGTGGCGCCGCACGCGACTATCAGCAAACCCTCTACGCAACGCCAACTCCACCCGACAGAGCCAACAGAGCCGAGACGTCGTCTCCGCGCGATTCACCCTAATGTGGGATGGTAAACGAGCAGTTGATTGCGGAAGAACTATGGAGATGAGTGCAATCTCGCGCGGTGTGCCGATGCGGCAACACTAGAGCGGGATGATTATTCTTCGAATCGTCATCCCGCTCTAGCTTTCTTTTGAGCATGATCTTTTCGGAAAACCGGTTCCCACTTCTCCGGATCATGCTCTAGCTCTTCAGGAACTCGCCCGCTTTGTACAACGAGCGGAACGGCAGACCGGCTTCCGCGAACGTTTCTGTTGCGCCTTCCTCGCGGTCGACCATGGTGAAGACCAGCGCGACCTCGCCGCCGGCCTCGCGCACGGCTTCCACCGCCTTCATCGCCGAGCCGCCGGTGGTGGTGACATCCTCGACGATCACGATGCGCTTGCCTTGCAGCGTCTCGCCTTTGGCAAGTCCCTCGACCGCAAGCTTCGCACCATGTTCCTTCGGCTTCTTGCGCACGAAGAAGGCCGCGATCGGATGGCCCTTGATCCAGGAGAGCTGCGCGATCGCGCCCGCGAGCGGCACGGCGCCCATCTCCAACCCACCGACGAAATCAAGATTGTCGTCTTTCAGCGCTTCATAAGTGAGCTCGGCAAGCAATGCGGCGCCCTCGGGATCCAGCATCGTCGGCTTGAGGTTGAAATAGAAATCGCTCTTGCGGCCCGAGGCCAGCGTGATCTCGCCGCGCCCGAAAGAGCGCTTACGGATGATCTCGGCGAGGCGGGCGCGGGCGGCTGATTTGGACAAAGCGGCTTTCCGGGTCGTTTACGGTGGCGCGCAATCTATCGGCGGTCGTGGCGAGATTCCAGCGCCGAAAGCTCCCCGTCAACAACGCCCCGCGTCGCATGTGGCGCGGATCCATATTCGCAAAGGCTGGTTGTAACGGTGTCCGGTTCCGCGCTAGGGATGCCTCAAACGATTGTGGGGGAAGCGAAAATGACCATCGAGCTGCACACCTGGAACACGCCGAATGGCCGCAAAATCTCGGTTGCGCTGGAGGAGATGGGGCTGCCTTACCAAGTGTTCCCGGTGAACATCACCAAGGGCGAGCAGATGGCGCCGGCCTTCCTCGAAATCAGCCCGAACAACAAGATTCCCGCAATCGTCGACCCGGACGGCCCCGGCGGCAAGCGGGTCAGCGTATTCGAATCGGGCGCGATCCTGCTCTATCTCGGCGAGAAGACCGGAAAGTTCCTGCCCAAGCCCTTGATCGAGCGCATCCCGGTCTATGAATGGCTGATGTGGCAGATGGGCGGTTTTGGGCCGATGCCGGGTCAGGTGCACCATTTCATCGCGCTCGAGAACGAACATGACCGCGCCT
Organism: Bradyrhizobium sp. Arg237L; assembly: GCF_029990105.1. Classification (NCBI taxonomy): domain Bacteria; kingdom Pseudomonadati; phylum Pseudomonadota; class Alphaproteobacteria; order Hyphomicrobiales; family Nitrobacteraceae; genus Bradyrhizobium; species Bradyrhizobium sp. Arg237L. The sequence continues at coordinate 3,188 of NZ_JAQMIL010000123.1, forward strand.
ATGGCCTGAAGCGCTTTATGACCGAGACGCTTCGCCTCTACGGTGTGCTGAACCGCCGGCTCGAAGGCCGCGACTTCGTCGCCGACGATCTGTCGGTCGCCGATTTCGCCATCCTCGGCTGGGCCTGGCGCCACCCGCGCCACAAGGTCAATCTCGGCGATTTCCCCAATGTCGAGCGCTGGTACAACAAGCTGATGGCTCGTCCAGGCGTGAAGCGCGGGATGGAAGCGAAGCTGGATTAGAAAGGTCTCCGTCATCGCCCGCGCAGGCGGGTGATCCAGTATTCCAGAGACGTCTGCGATTAAGCCGAGAGTTCACCGCGTACTGGATGCCCCGCCTGCGCGGGGCATGACGGCCTTCTAATAGCTCACGCTCTCCTCGCCTCGAACGCCATCTTCATCGCAAGCCCCGCCAGCACGGTGCCCATCAGCCAACGCTGCAGCAGCAGCCAGGCCGGCCGCGTGCCGAGGAACAGCGCGATCGAGCCGGCGGCGAGCGCGATCATCGCATTGACGCTGACGCTGATCGCGATCTGGATCGCGCCGAGCGCGAGCGACTGCGTCAGAACGCTGCCCGTGGGATCGATGAACTGCGGCAGCAGCGCCAGATAGAGCATCGCGATCTTCGGATTCAGCAGGTTGGTGACAAATCCCATCGCGAACAGTTTCCGGGGGCTGTCGACCTGCAGCTTCTTCACCTGGAACGGCGAGCGCCCGCCGGGCTTCAGCGCCTGCCACGCCAGCCACAACAGATAGGCCGCGCCGGCAAAGCGCAGCGCGTCATAGGCGTAGGGAATCGCGAACAACAGCGCCGTGATGCCGAACGCCGCTGATAGCATGTAGAACACGAAGCCGAGCGCTACCCCGCCGAGGGACACAATCCCCGCCGCCGGTCCCTGTGTGATCGAACGCGAAATCAGGTAGATCATGTTCGGCCCCGGCGTCAGCACCATGCCGAACGAGAGCAGCGCAAAACCGAGCAAAGCGGAGGTGTGGGGCATCAGGAACTCGCGGGAGGATGCACGTTTCTAACGTGCGTCGTGTCGCGATTCCATTGCGCAATTGCTCCGAGAGCATTTTTGCTGTCGTCGTCCGGACGGGCGACGACGGAGAGAGCTCAATGCGCCTCGTCCCAATTGTTGGCGGCGCGGGCGTCGACCTGCAGCGGCAGCGACAGGATCACGGCCGGGAATGGCGCGTCCTGCATCACATGCTGCACGACGGGCAGGGTCGCAGCGACTTCCTCGTCGGGGACCTCGAAGATCAGTTCGTCATGCACCTGCAAGAGCATCTGCGCTGAAAGCTTCTTCTCGGCGAGCGCGCCTTCGATGCGGGTCATGGCGCGGCGGATGATGTCGGCGGCCGAGCCCTGCAGGCGGGCGTTGATCGCGGCGCGCTCGTTGAAGGCGCGGACCGAGGCGTTGCTGGCCTTGATATCAGGGTAGTAGCATTTGCGGCCGAACAGCGTGGTGACATAGCCATTGCGGCGGCAGAAATCCTTGGTCTCGTCCATATAGGCGCGGATGCCCGGGAAGCGCTCGAAATATTTCCTGATGTAAGCGGAAGCCTCTTCACGCGCGATGCCGAGCTGGTTGGCGAGGCCGAAGGCCGAGATGCCGTAGATGATGCCGAAATTGATCGCCTTGGCGCGGCGGCGCACTTCGCTCGGCATGTCCTTGATCGGCACGCCGAACATTTCGGATGCGGTCATGGCGTGAATGTCGAGGCCGTCGCGGAACGCCTGCTTCAGCACGGGGATGTCGGCGATTTCCGCGAGCAGGCGCAGCTCGATCTGCGAATAATCAGCCGATACCAGCTTGTGCCCGGGCGTCGCGACAAAGGCGCGGCGGATCTTCCTGCCGTCCTCGGTACGCACGGGAATGTTCTGCAGGTTCGGTTCGTTCGACGACAGCCGGCCCGTCGTGGTCGCCGCCAGCGCATAGGTGGTGTGGACGCGGTGGGTCTGCGGATTGACGTAGGTCGGCAGCGCGTCGGTATAGGTCGATTTCAGCTTCGAGACCTGCCGCCACTCCAGGATCTTCTTCGGGAATTCGTGGCCCTGTTCGGCGAGGTCGTCCAGCACCTGCGCCGTCGTCGACCAGGCGCCGGTCTTGGTCTTGGTGCCGCCAGGCAATCCCATCTTGCCGAACAGGATGTCGCCGATCTGCTTGGGGCTGCCGACATTGATCGGCTCGCCGGCGATCTCCTGGATCTCGGCCTCGACGCGCGCCGCGGTCTGGGCGAAATCGCCTGACAGCCGCGACAGCACCTGGCGGTCGATCGAGATGCCGCGCCGCTCCATCCGCGCGAGCACGGAAACCAGCGGCCGCTCCAGCGTCTCATAGACGGCCGCCATCCGCTCCGCGACCAAGCGCGGCTTCAATACGCGCCACAGGCGCAGGATCACGTCGGCGATCTCGGCGCAGTGCTCGGTCGCCTTGTCGATCGCAACCTGGTCGAAGGTCAGCTTGTTCTTGCCGCTGCCGGTTAGCCCGTTCTCAGCGATCACCGCATGCCCGAGCCAGCGCTCGGCGAGCGATTCCAGGGCATGTGACCCGCGCCCGGCATCGAGCACGTAGGAGATCAACTGCGCATCGTCAAAGTTGCGCAGCGTGATGCCGGCTTGCGCCAGCATCACCGCGTTGAACTTGACGTCGAAGCCGACCTTCAGGATGCCCTGCGACTCCAAGATCGGCCGCAAGGCTTCGATCGCCTGCTCGAACTTGATCTGGTCCGGTGCGAGGCCTGCGTCGAACAGCCCGCTGCCGCCGCCCGCCTGCTTGTGGGCGAGCGGGATGTATGCGGCGTCATCCGGGCCGAGCGCCAGCGCGATGCCAGAGATTTCCGCCTGCATCGGATCGATCGAATTCGCCTTCGCCTGGACCGCGACATGGCCAGTATCGTGGATCCGCGCGATCAACGCGTTGAGCTGATCGAGGGTCCCGATCGTCAGGTATTTGCTGCGGTCGATCTTGGTCTTGCGCGCCGCCTCGGCGCGTGCTTCCGCGAGCACAATCGGCGTGCCCTTGAGGCTCGAGCCCTTGTCCTCCTTGCCGGCGGGCTTATTGCGCTCCTTGGCGGCAGGCGCGGGCTGCACGGACCCGCCGGGACCCGGCGCGGGCTCGACGCCCGAGGGCGGCAATGGTGTAAACACGCTCGCGCCGCTCTTGTTGCCGGGATCGGGCTCGATATCGGACGGGTCGATCTGCCCGTATTCGGCGACGCGGCGGGTCAGCGTCGAAAACTCCATCGCCTTCAGGAAGGCGATCAGCCGGCGCGGATCGAGCTCATGCACGGCAAGATCGTCGAGCGGCACTTCGAGCTCGACCTTGTCGTCGAGCAGCACGAGCTGCCTCGAAATACGCGCCTTCTCGGCATTCTCGACCAGCGCCTCGCGCCGCTTCGGCTGCTTGATCTCGCCGGCGCGGGTGAGCAGGGATTCGAGATCGCCATATTCGATGATGAGCTGCGCCGCGGTCTTGACGCCAATGCCGGGGACGCCCGGCACGTTATCGGTGGAATCGCCGGCCAGGGCCTGCACCTCGACCACCTTTTCCGGCGGCACGCCGAACTTCTCGATCACCTCTGGAATGCCGATACGGCGATCCTTCATGGTGTCGTACATGGTGATGCCGTCTGTCACGAGCTGCATCAGGTCCTTGTCGGAGGACACGATCGTCGCGCTCGCGCCGCGCTCGGCGGCGATCCGGACATAGGTCGCGATGAGGTCGTCCGCCTCAAAGCCGACCTGTTCCAGGCAGGGCAGGTCGAAGGCGCGCACCGCCTCGCGGATCAGCGCGAATTGTGGGATCAGGTCGTCGGGCGCCGGCGGCCGGTGCGCCTTGTAGTCGGGATAGATTTTGTTGCGGAAGGTGATCTCGGACTTGTCGAAGACGATGGCGAGGTGGGTCGGCCGGTTGTCCTCGGGCATCTCGCGCAAGAGCTTCCACAGCATGTTGCAGAAGCCGAGCACGGCATTGACCTGCAGCCCGTCGGACTTGCGGTTCAGCGGCGGCAGCGCGTGGTAGGCGCGGAAGATGTAGGAGGAACCGTCGACCAGGAACACATGGTGGCCCTTGGCCGGAGCCTTGGCGGCAACAGGCTTGGGGGCGGCTTTGGGTTCTGTCTTGGCTGAGGTCTTGGAGGCTGATTTCGGCATGGCCGAAATTTAGGGATTTTTGCAGCAAATGACAGCCTTGAGGTGCGGAATTTTGGTCCGCTGACACGGCTATCCCCGCTGTCATCATCCGCGAAGGCGGATGATCCAGTATTCCAGAGCGGTCGAGGCATGCGGAGAGGTCGCCGCATACTGGATTGGCCGGCCAAGCCGGGCAATGACGGCGGTGTGCTACTCCGCGGCCTGCAATACTGCTGCTTTCTTCGGTGCGATCCAGAACGTGGCGGGGCGCTCGAACAGGAAGTTGGCACGGAGTGCGAGCGCCACGCGCCAGATCACCAGCGAGCCGATGAGGCCGGTGATGGTGACGAGCAGCGAGATCAGACCGATGTCGTGGATCACACCGCTGCGCAAGAGGCCGACGCGGGCGATCACCATCGGCAGGAAGAAGGCGAGATAGATCACGATGGAATGCTCGCCGCAGAAGCGCAAGGCGGTGAGCCACTTCATCCGCGCCAGCAGCGTCCCGGTGACGACGATGGCAAACGCGCCCGCAAATCCCAGAGCAAGTGAAACAAGCGGCCATTCACTCACCCCCGCGATCACCAGGGTGCCATTGACCAGCATCCATAGCGCGAGCCCGGTCAGCGCCAACATCGGCGCGGAACGTGCGCGGTTCGACAGTTTGAAGACGTAGGGCGCAAAGAGATAGCCGGCATAGAAATAGACGAAGCGCGCGCAGAATTCGTCGATCACGGTCCAGCCAGTCACCACATGCGCCATCTCGAGTCCGGCGGCCAGCGCCAGAATCGCGAGCGGCGGCAGATTGCGTGTCAGTTTTGTGACGACGAAGAAGATCGGCAGCAGATAGATGAACCACAGCGTGCCGAACGGCTCGATGAAGGATTCGAGATAGAGATAGCCGGTGTGGCTCCAACTCGTCTCGGCGGCAAAGGCCGGCGCCTTGAACGCGAACTGGATCGTCACCCACAACACATAGAAATAGGCGAAATGGACGACCTTGCGGTCGAGATAGGTGCGCCAGTCACGGTCGATCACCAGCGAGAGGAACAGACCCGAAATCAGGAAGAAATCCGGCATCCGGAACGGTTTCGCGAACATCACGACCGCATGCATGAAGCCGGTCTCGCCGGCGGCGGCCTCCACCCCCAGGACCGAATGCATCATCACGACCATGACGATGCAGATGCCCTTGGCGTAGTCCACCCAATCGACGCGCCCGTCCGGCGATGCGGCGGAACGCAGGCTCGCGGAGGTTGTCCCGTTTGCGGTCATGACTGTCCTGTTTCGGCGCGCATTTGGCGCATCTTCGGCCGGATCGGTTGCTATCGCCTTTATTCATACAAATGACATGCCGCTCGTGCCTGCTTTTTGCCGTTTCCTCCTGGCCGGCAAATGTTCTAAGACGCTGACCGGAGTTGCGGAATCGTTAACGATAGCAAGCGGGTGGTTTCATGCGCATCGCCATGATTGGCACGGGTTATGTGGGACTGGTGTCCGGCGCGTGTTTTGCGGATTTCGGACACCACGTCACCTGCGTGGACAAGGATGTCGAGAAGATCAACGCCCTTCGCCGCGGCGAAATCCCGATCTTCGAGCCGGGGCTGGACGCCCTCGTTGCTTCCAATGTGAAGGCCAGGCGGCTCGACTTCACCACGGATCTGAAGGACCCGGTCGCCGAAGCCGACGCGGTCTTCATCGCGGTCGGCACACCGTCGCGCCGCGGCGACGGCCATGCGGACCTCTCTTACGTCTATGCCGCCGCCCGCGAGATCGCCGGTGCGCTCAAAGGCTTCACGGTGGTGGTGACCAAATCGACCGTGCCGGTCGGCACTGGCGACGAGGTCGAGCGCCTGATCCGCGAAGCCAACCCGGCTGCCGATGTCGCGGTCGCTTCCAATCCGGAATTCCTGCGCGAAGGCGCCGCGATCCGCGACTTCAAATTCCCGGACCGCATCGTGGTCGGCACATCAGATGAGCGCGCGCGGAAAGTGCTCGGCGATGTCTACCGGCCGCTGTCGCTCAACCAGGCGCCGCTGATGTACACGGCGCGGCGGACGGCGGAGCTGATCAAATACGCCGCGAATGCATTCCTCGCGACCAAGATCACCTTCATCAACGAGATCGCCGATCTCTCCGAAAAGGTCGGCGCCGACGTCCAGGAAGTCGCGCGCGGCATCGGGCTCGACAACCGCATCGGCTCCAAGTTCCTGCATGCCGGCCCCGGCTTCGGCGGCTCCTGCTTCCCCAAGGACACCCGCGCGCTGATCAAGATCGCGCAGGACCACGACGTGAATCTGCGCATCGTGGAGGCCGTGCTCGGCGTCAACGACAACCGCAAGCGCGCGATGGCACGCAAGGTCGCGGGCCTCGCCGGCAATTTGCGCGGCAAGACGGTCGCCGTGCTCGGCCTTACCTTCAAGCCGGAGACCGACGACATGCGGGAGGCGCCGTCGATCCCGATCGTCACCGGCCTCTTGGACATGGGCGCAAAAGTGCGGGCGCATGATCCTGTCGGCATCGAGCAGGCGCGCAAGGAGCTGCCGGATATCGAATATTGCGATGATCCCTATGAATGCGTGAGCGGCGCCGATGCCATGGTCGTCGTCACCGAGTGGGTGCAGTACCGGACGCTCGATCTGGAGCGGCTGAAGAGCCTGTTGCGGCAGCCGGTCGTGGTCGACCTGCGGAATATCTACCGCCCCGAGGACATGGCCGCGCATGGCTTCAGCTATGAGAGCGTTGGCCGCGCAGCCGAACCGCCGGTCTAAGCTCGCTGTTGTTGTCATACCCCGCAGGGGGTATCCAGTACGCACGATCTTCGTGATCATCGCGGCCTGAATTTACTGGAGCACCCGCATTCGCGGGTGATGACGGATTCGAGATATTGCCCCGTCATTTCGACACTCCACTTCCCATCGACGCAGCGCTCCCCGAGCTCGCGGCGACCCTTGCGGCGAAGAACACGGTCGTGCTCGTCGCGCCGCCCGGCGCCGGCAAGACCACGCGGGTGCCGCTGGCGCTGCTCGACGAGCCCTGGACCGAGGGCAAGAAGATCATCGTGCTGGAGCCGCGGCGAATCGCGGCCCGCGCCAGTGCAGAGCGGATGGCGCAGACGCTTGGCGAGCGGGTCGGCGAGACCGTCGGCTATCGCGTCCGCTTCGGCTCGAAAGTATCGCGCGCAACCCGCATCGAGGTCGTCACCGAAGGCATCTTCTCGCGCCAGATCCTCAACGATCCCGAACTCGCTGGCATTGCCGCAGTCCTGTTCGATGAATTTCATGAGCGTTCGCTTGATGCCGATTTGGGGCTTGCGCTGGCGCGTGATGCGCAACAGGGCTTGCGTGAGGATCTTCGCCTGCTCGTGATGTCGGCAACGCTCGACGGCGCCCGTGTCGCAAAGCTGCTTGGTGATGCTCCCGTCGTGGAGAGTGAAGGCCGCGCCTTTCCGGTCGAGACACGCTATCTCGGCCGCAAAGTGGACGTTCCGTTTGAGCGGCAGATGGCGGACGCGATCGCGACTGCCCTTCGCGCCGACCCCGGCTCGGTGCTGGCGTTCCTGCCGGGCGCCGCCGAGATCCGCCGCACGCAGAATTTTCTCGAAGAGCGCATCCATGACGCCGCGATCGAAATCGTGCCGCTGTTCGGCGCGCTCGACGCCAGCGTTCAGGATCGCGCCATCGCGCCGGCGCCCAAAGGTCACCGCAAGGTGGTGCTGGCGACCTCGATCGCCGAGACCTCGCTGACCATCGAGGGTGTCCGCATTGTCGTGGATTCCGGCATGTCGCGCGTGCCGCGCTATGAGCCCGACATCGCCCTGACGCGCCTGGAAACTGTGCGCGCTTCGCGCGCCGCGGTCGACCAGCGTCGCGGCCGTGCCGGCCGTACCGAGCCCGGCGTCTGTTACCGGCTCTGGGACGAGCCGCAGACGGCCTCGCTCGCCCCCTACACCCAGCCGGAAATCCTCTCCGCCGACTTGTCCTCGCTGGTGCTCGACCTCGCACAATGGGGCGTAAGCGACGCTTCCGGCCTTGCTTTACTTGATCCGCCGCCCGCGCCTGCCTGGAACGAAGCAAGCGTGCTGCTGCGCGAACTCGGCGCGCTCGATGTCGACGGCCGGATCACGGCGGAAGGCAACAGCCTGCGTGCGCTGGCGCTGCCGCCGCGGCTCGCCCGCATGATCGTGGATTCGGCGCGGTTTGGCGCGGCGGCAGGAGCCGCAGAGATCGCAGCGGTGCTCACCGAACGCGGGCTAGGCGGCGACAGCGTCGATCTCGATGTCAGGCTCGATCAGTTCCGTCGCGACCGCTCGCAGCGCGCCTCGAGCGCGCGCAGCCTCGCGCAGCGCTGGGCCTCGCAGGTGACTTCGCCGAAAACGTCCGAGGCCACGGGCGAGCTCTCCACCGGCACGATGCTGGCCTTCGCCTTTCCCGATCGCGTCGCGCGCAACCGCGGCAATGGCAGCTTTGTGCTCGCCAACGGCCGCGGCGCCAGCGTCGAGCAGACGTCTTCACTTGCGCGTTCATCCTATATCGCGGTCGGAGAGTTGACCGGCACGGCGGCGAGCGGCCGGATCCTGTTGGCGGCGCCGATCACGCCGGAAGAGATCGAGCTGCGTTTCGCAAGTGAGATCGGGACCACGGAAGACATTTCGTTCGACCGCAGTGCGATGGCGCTGCGCGCGCGGCGCAAGCGCACGCTGCACGCGATCACGCTCTCGGAAGCGCCGCTGGCGCTGTCACCCTCCGCGGAGACCGCACGCGTGCTCGCCGACGGCTTGATCGCCGCAGGTCTCGACAAGCTGCCGTGGTCGAAAAACCTGAAGCAATGGCGCGACCGCGTGATGTTCCTGCGCAAGGCCGAAGGCGATAGCTGGCCGGACTTGTCCGATGAGGCGCTGGTGCGGGAGCGCGAGGCCTGGCTGGTGCCGGCGCTTTACGACAAGACCTCGCTGAAGGAGCTCTTGGCCGGCGATCTCTCGGATGCGCTGATGGTGCTGTTGCCCTGGAATCTGCGTGCCCGGCTGGAGCAGGAGGCGCCGACCCATTTCGAGGCGCCGACCGGCAGCCAGCTTGCGATCGACTACGAGGCCGAGCAGGGCCCGACCATCGCGGTCCGGCTGCAGGAGTTGTTCGGGCTCAACACCCATCCGTCGATCGCCAAGGGCGCCGTGCCGCTGGTGCTGGAATTGCTCTCGCCGGCGCAGCGCCCGGTGCAGGTGACACGGGATCTGCCGGGCTTCTGGCGCGGCAGCTACGCCGCGGTCCGCGCCGATCTGCGCGGGCGCTACCCGAAGCACCCCTGGCCGGAAGACCCGGCCACCGCCGTGCCGACGCGCCGGGCCAAGCCGCGCGGGACGTAATCCGCACCCCTGCGATTGCCGCTTGCCGTTAACGCTTCACTCATCCTTTTCGCGAAAATGGCAGGCTCCATCGCCGCTGTCGGTCGCGACTTGGCCGATGGCGTGGTGAAATCGGCCAGTTCCCGGAAATGTGCGTGGCGTCATGCGTAACATAATGATCTTCGCCGCCATCCTGATCGGCCTCGGCAGCTTCATGGCGCAGATGGCGGACAAGATGACGCCGGCCTCCGCGTCCGCCACGACCGCTTCGAAGGGTATCCCCATTCAGACCGTGGCGCAGGGCGGGGGCCGCACGCTGAGCATTCCGCGCGACTCCCGCGGACATTTTGCGACTGACGGCCGCATCGACGGCCAGCGCATCGATTTCATGGTCGATACCGGCGCCTCGCTTGTTGCGCTCAATGAGAAATCTGCCGCACGCTTCGGCTTGCGCCCGTCGCGCGGCGACTACACCGCGACCGTCAGCACCGCCAACGGCACCATCAAGGCCGCGCGCACCCGCCTTGCCATGATCGATCTCGGCGGCCTCATCGTCCGCGACGTCGACGCCATGGTGCTGCCGGACGAAGCGCTTTCCGAAAACCTGCTTGGCCTGTCCTTCCTGTCCAAGCTGAAGCGTTTCGAATACGCCAACGGCAGGCTGGTGCTGGAGCAGTAAGGCTGGCTCGACGACCCCTCCCGGTGGCGATTGCTGCGTGCTATATGATCGCAATGAACAGTTCCGAAGCCATCGATACCTTGCGACGCTCTGAGGGGGACTTGCGCAAACGCGGGGTAAGGCACGCTGCGCTATTCGGCTCGGTGGCTCGGGGCGATAACGGCGCAGGCAGCGACATCGATATCATGATCGAGATCGATCCTGACGCACGTATTACCATTTTCGATTATGTAGAGCTGAAGGAATACATCGCGGGCCTGTTTGATGAGCCGGTCGACGTTGTAAATCGCGAAGCCCTCAAATCTTACGTGCGGCCCACGGCAACTGCTGACGCCATCTATGCCTTCTGAGCGGACGGACGTCGTACTCCTCGATATGTTGCACCACATCGATTTGGCCACGAATTTTGTTCAGGGCTTCGATCGCGAGACTTTTGTCGATGACATACGGACAGCTACGCGGTCACTCGCTGTCTCGAGATCATCTCCGAAGCCTCACGACGTTTGCCGGAAGATTTGAAAGCTCGACATCTCGGGATCGCGTGGAAGAAGATGGCAGGAGCCGGCAACGTTTACCGTCACGATTATGAGGATGTGGCGGCTAGAGTTGTATGGGACACCGTCGAGTGTGCGCTGCCGCCGCTAAGAGTCGTGATCGAGATAGAAATTTCGCGCCTTCAGGAATAGGTGCCTTCGGAACGAGGCATTGTCCGGCCAACAAATCCGCCGCAATTGTCAGCCAATAGCACCGAATCCTACCTTTCGCCGCGGTCCGCCTTTGGCTATTGGCTGCAGCATTGACCATCACGCTCTCGCGAGGCCGTTACAACATGTTTCCAAAGCCCAAGCCTGTTCTGGTTCCGAACACCTATGCCTTCGAATCCGAGCCGATGGTGAAGCCGACCGGGTTTCGCGAATATGACGCGCGCTGGCTGTTCGGCAAGGAAATCAATTTGATGGGCGTGCAGGCGCTGGGCATGGGGCTCGGCGCGCTGATCGCGGAACTCGGCGTCAAGCAGGAGATCGTGACCGGCCACGATTTCCGCGGCTATTCCGCCGCGATCAAATATGCGTTGATCTCCGGCCTGATGGCTGCGGGCTGCAAGGTGCACGACATCGGGCTGGCGGTGACGCCGATGGCCTATTTCGCGCAGTTCGACCTCGACGTGCCCTGCGTCGCGATGGTCACCGCCTCCCACAACGACAATGGCTGGACTGGCGTCAAGATGGGCGCCAACCGCCCGCTGACCTTCGGGCCCGACGAGATGACGCGGTTGAAGGAGATCGTGCTCGGCGCGAGCTTCGAGAACAAGGCCGGTGGCGCGTATCAATTCCACGAGAATTTCCCGGCGCGCTACATCGCCGACCTCACCAACCGGCCAAAGCTGACGCGCAAGCTCAAGGTGGTGGCCGCCTGCGGCAACGGCACCGCCGGCGCGTTTGCACCGCAGGTGTTGGAGAAGATCGGCTGCGAGGTGATCCCGCTCGACACCGAGCTCGACCATACCTTTCCGAAATACAATCCGAACCCCGAAGACATGGAGATGCTGCACGCGATCCGCGACGCGGTCTTGCAGCACAAGGCCGATGTCGGTCTCGGCTTCGATGGCGACGGCGACCGCTGCGGCGTGGTCGA
>NZ_JAQMIL010000124.1:0-14797 GCF_029990105.1 Bradyrhizobium sp. Arg237L
CCTTGCCGACCAGTTGACCTGTTACCCATGTCGCCGGTCTATTCTGTTACCCATGTAGCCGGTCAGGACCGCGATACGGCCTCTCCCACAAGGGGAGAGGCGGGAGCGTGCGGCGCCGTCTTCACGACGTCTTCGTCGTCCGTAGGGGTGGGGAAAGCGTAGCGTGCCCACCATCGCGAGCGTCGCGCCAAAATGGTGGGCACGGCGCTGACGCGCCTTTGCCCACACCCTACGCCGCCGAATGCGTCGCCTGCGTGCCGCGGATCAACCGGCCGGGTCTTGCGCCCGTGGCCGTGCCGCCGCGCTGCGTTACCACGCCCGAGACGATGGTCGCCTCATAGCCGTCGACCTGCTGCAGGAGGCGGCGGCCGCCGACGGGGAGATCGTAATGCACCTTCGGCGGGTGCAGATGCAGGTGGTCGTAATCGATCACGTTGACGTCGGCCTTGTAGCCGGGCGCGATCAGGCCGCGGTCGGCGAGGCCGACCGAGAGCGCGGTCTTGCGCGATTGCACCGCGATCACGAAGGGGATCGAGAGTTTTTCGCCGCGGGTGCGGTCGCGGGTCCAGTGGGTCAGGAGATAGGTCGGGAAAGAGGCATCGCAGATGATGCCGCAATGCGCGCCGCCGTCGGAGAGGCCGGGCACCGAATTCGGGTCCAGCAGCATCTCGCGCGTCGCGTCGAGATTGCCGTCGGAATAATTGAGGAACGGCACGTAGAGCATGCCGCGGCCCCCGTCGGTCAGCATCGCATCATAGGCGAGTTCTTCCGGGCGCTTGCCGAGCCGGCGCGCCTGCGCGCCCAGCGTGTTCTCCGGTGGCTGCTCGTAATCCGGCGGATTTCCGAGCAGATACATCTTGTCGTAGTTCGGCCGGAAGAACAGCGGATCGTCGGTGTCGCTGGCGTTCTCGGCGAGGATCGTGGCGCGCGTCTCGGCCTGGTGCAACCGCGCCACCCGCTCCTTGAGCGGCAGGGGCGCAATCGCCTTGTAGCTCGCATGGGTCTGGAACGGGTTGCGCGATAATTCGAGCCCGAGCATCAGCCCGACCGGACGCGCCGCGATCTGGGCGGTGATCGATAGCCCGCGGCGGCTTGCCTCGTTGATGGTGTCAAGCGTCTGGCGCCAGCGCCGCGGCGACTTGTCGTTCTGGGTGATCGAGAACGAGATCGGGCATTTCGTGTTCTCCGCCACCCGCAGCATCATCGGCAGGTCTTCGTGGACGGTGGAGAGATCGAGCACGAATTGCAGCACGCTGCGGCCGACCCCATGCATCGCGCCGGCGATCGCGGTCAATTCGTCCTCGCCCGCCTTCAAGGTCGGCGTGAAGTCGCCGGTCGAGGTGCGGTGGTTGAGGGTGCGCGAGGTGGAGAAGCCAAGTGCGCCGGCACGAACCGCATCGCCAGCAAGCGCGGCCATCTGCCTGTTGTCCTCCACCGTGGAAGGATCGCGGCGCGCGCCGCGTTCGCCCATCACATAGACGCGCAGCGCCGCGTGCGGCAGTTGCGCGCCGATGTCGACGTCGAAGCTGCGCTTCGACAGCCAGTCCATGTAGTCGGGAAAACTCTCCCATTCCCAGGGAATGCCGGCGCTCAACACCGGCTCGGGAATATCCTCGACGCCTTCCATGAGCTGGATCAGCCTGGTGTGGTCGCTGGGCCGGCAGGGCGCAAAGCCGACGCCGCAATTGCCCATGATTGCGGTGGTGACGCCGTTCTGCGAGGAGGGCGTGATGTCCTGGCTCCACGTCACCTGGCCGTCATAGTGGGTGTGAACATCGACGAAACCCGGCGCCACCAGCTTGCCGCGCGCGTCGATCTCCTCCTTGCCTTTGCCTGAAACCTTGCCGACGTCGATGATCTTGCCGTCCGCGATCGCCACATCGGCTTCATAGAGGTCGCCGCCGCTGCCGTCCGCAATGGTGCCGCCGCGGATCACGATGTCAGGCGCTGAGGTCATGGCGCTTCATCCCGATTTGTTGTTGTTGCCCCGCATCATGGGTCGTCCCCCGATGCCGTCAACCGGCGCCGATGAGGTTCAGCAATGCGCTATGGCGCCGCAACCTGGAAATATGGCGGTGCTGTCAAAGCCTAATCCATGTCGCGGAAGGCGTGACCGTTGGTTTCGATCCTTTTCACAAGGTCTGGCGGCAATTCGGCTTGTGCCGCTGTGCCGTCAAATGCCCATTCCTCAGGTTTGGCCAGATCGGGAAGACCGGCCCCTTTGCGCACATAGAGGCCTAACGTCGGCTTTTGCGGATTAATGTAAAGATCGTACTCCTGCATTGAGATGTCTCCTCTTCTGTTGCCAGCTCAGGATCGCATCAAGCCGCGTTGGCTCGCCTCCCGGTCAGATTATCGCGATCGGTTACAGCCGTAAGCATTTAGTTCGAGGCAGTGATCGGACCGTAACAGGCGCACCGCAGTGTCCCCTGAAAATCACTGCGGAGATCTCTCGTGACCGCGACCACCAAAGGCAACCAGTGCGCAGTTTCCATGCGGCCTGCCGAGGCCGGCGAACACGTTACCGGCGCCGCGTGCGTGCCGACACGTCGAGACCGCGGCGTTCGCGCGCTTCAGACCATCTATCTCGGTGTCGCCTGTTATGTCGGCCTGAGCGATTGCGCGGATCGTCTGGAAGCGATCGCTCGCGAGGAGGTCTAAACAACAGGTGATCAAGCCGCTGCGCGCGCTTCCGATCCCTGCGGCTTGCGGTCGGTGACGAGCGCGAGCAGCACCGTCAGCACCATGAAGGCGGCGGAGGCGCCGAACACCCAATGCGGCAGGTTGTGGTCCATGATCCAGCCGAACAGCAGCGGGCTTGCGATGCCGCCGAAGTTGAAACCGGTGGAGACGATGCCGAAGGCGCGGCCGGCCGCACCGGGAGGCGCCGCGTTGCGCACCAGCATGTCCCGCGAGGGCGTGATCACGCCGCCGAGGAAACCGGCCAGGCCCAGCGCAGCGGTCAGCACCGCCGATGGCAGGTTGACCAGCGCGATCACGACCACGATCGCAGCATTGACCGCAAAGCAGGCCGCCGCCACCTGGCTGTGGCGGTGGGTGCGGTCGGCGAGATAGCCGCCGGCGAGCACGCCCACCGCGCTGGCGCCGAGGAACGCGGTCAGCGCGATATTGGCCGACGAGAACGACACGCCATAGCCGCCCATCAGCGCCACCACGCCGAAATTATTGATCCCCGCGCTCGACAGGCTGAGCAGCGTGAAGAACACGGTCAGCACCATGATCGCCGGCGTCATCACGCTGGTTTTCACCTTCTCGCTGCCCTCGGGCCCGTCCTTCGCGGCGCCCGCGTCGGGGGTGCCCATGACGACGAGCAATAGCGCCACCAGCGGGCCGATCGCGCCCGCGACCATCAATGCGCCGAGCCCGCCGATTGCCGCGACCAGCGCCGCCATGATCGCAGGTGCCACCGCGCCGCCGAGGAAGCCGGCAAAGGTGTGGACTGAGAACGCGCGGCCCATCCGCGCCTCGTCCATATGTGCCGACAGGATCGCGTAGTTGGCGGGGTGATAGACGCTGTTGGCAAGCCCGAGCCCAATCGCGCTTGCGATCAGCGCGGGATAGCTCAAATGCGAACCGAGCCCGATCAGGGCAAAGCCGCCCAGGCAGAGCCCGATCAGGAGGATTTTTCGCGCGCCGATATGGTCGGCGAGATAGCCGATCGGCGCCTGCGTCAGGCCGGAGACCAGCGCGAATACGGTGAGCGCGAAGCCGAGCTCGATATAGCCGACGCCGAGCCGCTCTTTCAGGAACGGGAACAGCATCGGCAGCACGAAGATATGGAAATGGCTGACCCAATGCGCGATCGAAATCCCCGTCAGCGTGCGCGCCGCGCTGTCGGTCTTCAATTGCTGCGGTGCGGCGAGAACGTCAGCCATATCAGTGAGAAGCCCATCAAATGTGATGCCCGGCGGGGCTTAAAGCATGATCCGGAAAAGTGGGAACCGGTTTTCCGAAAAGATCATGCTCAAACAGAGAGCCAGATCATGATCCGCTCGGATCATGATCTGGCGCGAAAATATCGGCTGGGCATTATTTGTCCATGAAGGCCGCTGCATGGCTGACCCGGCGAACCGCGACCGAGCGACATGCGGCATTAAAGCGGCAAGACAAGCCACTCGCATTGCAGCAATGATCTGGCATGACCGATCCGGCAAGAAAGCTGCGCGTCCTGATCCCCGAGGGGGCGAGCACCTCGGCGCGCGAGGCGATCACGATCCTCGGTCTTGCCGGCTACCATGTCGAAGTCTGCGATCCCTCGCCCTGGTGCCTGTCGCGCTATTCGCGCTTTGTGCGGAAATTCCACCGCTGCCCGGGATTGCGCCACGACCCCGAGGGCTTCCTTGGCTATATCGAGCGGCTCCTGGAGGCGCCGTTCGACGTGCTGCTGCCGACCCATGAGCAGGGTTTTCTGTTCGCGCGCGCCGAGGCGCGATTGAAGGGCCGCGTCGGCCTGGCGCTGCCGCGGTTCGACAATTACCGGATGGTGCACAGCAAGGCCGGCTTCAGCCGCCTGCTCGACCGGTTGGGTCTGCCGCAGCCGCCGACGCGGATCGTGACCTCGGAGAGCGAGCTGCGTGAGGCCATCCGCTTTCCCTCCGTGATCAAGACTTCGGTCGGCACGGCAAGCCGCGGCATCTGGTTCGTGCGCGACGACGCCGATTTCAACATCGCGCTGTACGAGCTCGGCGCGAGCGATACCTTTGCCGACGAGCTTCTGGTGCAGGATCTCGTCACCGGCACCACGGAGAAGGCGCAGTCGGTATTTTGCTTTGGGAAACTGGTCGGTTTTCACGCCTACCGGCAGGTCGCGCCCGGCGTCGGCGGCGGCGAGGCGATCAAGGAAAGCGTCAGCCGTCCGCAGGTGCACGCCTATCTGGAAGCGATTGGAGAAACGCTGGCCTGGCACGGCGCGCTGTCGGTCGATTACGTGATGCCGATCGACAGCCCTGTGCCGCTCCTGATCGACTGCAATCCGCGCCTGGTCGAGCCGCTCAATGCCTTCCGGGCCGGCACCGACCTCGTCGATCTGCTGCTGCGCGTTTCGCTCGGCGAGACGCCGCAGCCTTTGCCTGAGAGCCGCACCGGCGTGCGGACGCATCTGGCGATGCAGGCGCTGCTCGGCCAGGCCTCCCGCGGCGGCACCAGGCGCGACATTCTGGTTGAGTGCGGCGATCTCCTGAAGACCTCAGGGCCCTACAACGCCAGCACCGAAGAGCTGACGCCGGTGCAGCTCGACTGGCTCAGCGCCGTGCCGCTGGCGATGACGGCTGGTCTGACCCTGGTCTCGCCGAAACTGGCAAGGACGGTCGCCCGCGGCGGCTTCGGCGCGCATCTGCTCGACCTGAAGAGCATCCGCAAGATCGAGCGCGAGGATTTCGCCGGACTGCATCAGCCGCCGTAGCCGCCGTAGGGTGGGCAAAGCGCAGCGTGCCCACCTTCCCTTGCACCGCCCGTGAAATGGTGGGCACGCTGCGCTTTGCCCACCCTACAATTCTGGGCAACGCTCTCACCCTGTCATTGCGAGCGCAGCGAAGCAATCCACGTCTCCGCAAGCGGCGCGATGGATTGCTTCGCTACGCTCGCAATGACGGGAGGCGTCTCACAACGGCTCGTCGTCGGGGCCGTAGCGGTCGCGCTTCGGCGTGGCGATGTCGCCGTCTTCGTAGTCGTCGTCCTCGTCGTGGCGCGCAGGTGGAGGCGGCGGCTTCGGCTTGCCGCCTTCCTGCTTTGGAGGTTGGTTTGTCTTCCCGATCCCGCCCATATCGATCTCCCATCACCACGACATAGTGGCTGATTCGGGCGGAACAACCCGGTCCGCGCACGGCTTATGGACCGGCTGATCGCTTCAGAACGTCGCGCCGGCCTTTACGAGGAAAGTCCGGCCCGGCAGCGGATAGGCGTTGAAGCGGCCGGGCGTGAAGTTCGAGGCGATGGCGTAGTCGTAATAGAGCGCATTGAGCAGGTTGTTGACGCTGACCGACCAGAAGAAATGCTCATAGGCGCCGCTGAGCTTGAGGTCGATCGTCGCATCGCCCGGAATGCGCGTTTGCGTATTGGCCTGGTCGTTATCCATGACGCGCGAGCTCCAGGCGCGCAGCGTGGCATCGAGCACGAGATAGTTGTCCCAGATATTCCAGGTCACGCCGAGATTGCCGGTGTAGCGCGACACCAGCGGCACGTCGTTGCCCGCGAACTGTCCCTCGCGGAACACAGCACGCGTGTAAGCCATGCCGCCGCGCAGCGACACGGTATCGCTGACGCGCAGCGAAGCCTGCGTCTCGGAGCCATAGCGCCGGGTCGGCTCGAGGTTGACGTTGAAGAACAGCACCGGATTGAAATGGATCTCGTTCTCGAGGTCCATGTTGTAGACGCTGGTCTGCACCTGGAATCGGCCCGTCTTGACGCGGAATCCGCCTTCGACGTCATGCGAGGTCTGGGTCTTCAACTGGAAATTCTGCGGCAGCGGATTGAAGAAGGCGTCGAACGCGGGACCCGTCGAGACGCGCTCGTCGACATCGGGCGTGCGGAAGGCGTGCGCGGCGCGGGCGAACACCGAGAACATTTCGGTGAAGCGATGCTCGACGCCGACATGCAGCGCGTAGTTGGTCTCGCTCTGGTCGAGCGGCGTCGCCTGCGCGTCGAAGGCGAACGGCGCGTTCGGATCGTAGCGGTCGCGCGCGTTGAGCCAGGTGTTCTGCACCCGCGCGCCATAGGAGAAATCGGTCGTGGGCAAGAGGCCGACCGTGTGCATCCAATAGCCGGCGAGCGACTGCTGCGACAGGTCGTAGGTATGGATCGGCGGCACGCCCCGGAACGCGCCGCGCTGCTGGTGGAACGTCGCGTCGTAATAGTCGATGCCGGTCAGGATCGACGACGGAATCCCGAAGATCGAATTGTTGATGCTCAGCCGCGGCGTGATCGACCAGGTCTGCAGCGCGGCGTCATTGTAGGTCGACGCCGCGCTGATCAATGGCGAGGTGCCGAAGAAAGCGCTTTGCGTATCCCTCTGGCGGTAGCCGCCATCGACGATCAGGTCGACGCCGTTCAGGAGCGTCTTGGTGAAGCCGGCCGTCGCGCTCGCGCCCTGCTGGTTGCCGTAGTCGAACGGCGTGGCGGCGCCCCTGCGGTCGGTGACGAGTTGGTTGATGCCGGCGGATGGGTCGACGATTCGGCCGCCCGGAAAGCCCAGCTTCTGGTCGTCGCCGGTCACCGTCAGGAATGCTTTCAGGTCCGGCGTCGTGTAGTTGAGATTGCCGACGCCGTTGCGCTGGTCGAGCGCATTGTTCACGCGGTAGCCGTCGGACTTGATGCCGTTGCCGTAGAACGACGCCGACCATGGCCCGGAATTCATCGCGGTCGAGATCGCGGCCATGCGCTGGTTGAAGGAGCCGTACCCGGCTTCGCCCCGGATCGAGACCGGCGGGCCGCCGATGCCGGTCTTGGTGACGATGTTGATCACGCCGCCGATCGCGTTGTCGCCGTAGAGTACGGCGCCGCTGTTGCCGCGGGTGATCTCGATGCGCTCGATCGAATCCAGCGGGATGGTCGAGAGATCGACCTGCGCCATGTCGATGTCGTTGAGGCGCCGCCCGTTGAGCAGGAACAGCGTGTTGGCGGTGGCGAACGCGCCGAAGCCGCGCAGGTCGACCGAGGTCTTGGCGCCGTTCACGCCGCCAAACAGCGATTGCAACTGCACGCCCGGCGCCTGCGCGATGATTTCCGGCAAAGTGTGTGAAGGCGAATGCGCGATGTCGTCGGCGGTGATCACGGTCGAGGACGTCCCGACAATGCCAGCGAATTGCGGGCTGCCGCCACCACCGGATGACGCTCCGCTAGCGGCGGTGCCGCTAGACCCTGCGCCGCCGGCCGGCTGCGCGTTGGTCGGCACCTGGCCCGGCGCGGGACGCCGGGGGCCTGGAGTGCCGTCGGAAGCGGGCTTGGCACGGGTGCGGTTGTGGTCGCCGGGCGCTCTGACCTCGACCGGTGGCAATTGTTCGGAGGACGCTTGCTGCGCCAGCGCGGCAGAAACGTACAAGGCGGGCGCCAGCATGCTCGACGCGAGCAGGAGCGCCCGGCGTTGCTTGGTGGCGGTGATAGCAGAGAACATCGGCGAGACCTCGGTATGACGTCAGTGGCACGTCACAGCGATCCGAGGCTCACCATCGCGTTTCGCGCTTCAGGTGAAGCAAATGTCTGTACTCCCCGACCGACATCGTCGCGTGTGACCACGTAAGACGGCAGGTCTCCTGGCTCGCGGGTCGTTACCCTTCGTCGCCTTCCCAGGACCGAGACGCCCAGTGGCATATGACGAAGGATTCACCGCATACAGTTGCGGGGGCAGCCGCGGCTTGAGGGAAGTTTCCCGGTACCGCATTCCCTTTTGATCCCGATAGGAACCGTCGGAGCCATCTAGGATTTTGGCGACGCCCGAGTCAATCCCGGCGAAACTGCGGCGCCCCATCCCCAATACGCTTTTTTGTTCCGGTGTCGCTTGTCTGCCACCGAATTCGCTGCAAGAAGCAGGGCGCGATGAGTGCACAGGATTTCACGATAGCGGCGGGTCTCGCCGCGCGGCGGCGGTTGGGGGCGACCGTTGCGATGATTGCGTTGGTTGCCGTGCTGATGCTGATCTCGCTCGGCACCGGTCCGGTGCGGCTGTCGCCGCTGACGGTGATCGAGGCGTTGTTCGGTGGCGGCAGCGATGTAACGCAGGTGATCGTGCGCGAGATCCGCCTGCCGCGGACCATCCTGGCGTTCGCGATCGGCGCCATTCTCGGTCTGTCAGGCGCGGCGCTGCAGGGCCTGTTGCGCAATCCCTTAGCCTCGCCCTCGCTGTTCGGCGCGCCGCAATCGGCGGCGTTCGGCGCGGTGCTGGTGATCGCGCTCGGGCTGGCCGATGTCCGCTCCTACGCGCTGCCGGTCGCCGCCATCATCGCCGCGTTCGGCTCGGTGTTCGTGCTGCTCGCGATCGCTGGCCGCAATGCGGGGCTGTTGATCCTGATCCTCGCCGGGCTTGCGATTTCGAGCCTTGCGGGCGCTGCGACGGCGCTGGTGATGAACCTCGCCAGCAATCCGTTCCTGGTGCTGGAGATCGCGTTCTGGCTGCTCGGCTCGCTGGAGGATCGCAGCTTCCAGCATGTCGCGCTGGCGCTGCCGTTCATCGTTGCTGGTGCAGCCATCCTGCTCTCGCAGGCCAGCGCCTTCCGTGCGCTCACGCTTGGCGAAGAGACCGCGCAAAGTCTCGGCGTCGATGTCGGCCGCCTGCGGCTGTTCGTGATCACAGGCGTTGCGCTCGGCGTCGGCGGCGCGGTGGCGGTCACCGGCACCATCGGCTTCATTGGCCTGGTCGCGCCGCATCTGATGCGGCCCGTGATCGGCCACGACCCGGCGCGGCTGTTGGTGCCGAGCGCGCTCGCCGGCTCGGCGCTGTTGCTCGCGGCCGATATCGCGGTGCGCATCATCCCGTCGACCTCGGACATCAAGGTCGGCGTCCTGACCTCGATCATCGGCGTGCCGTTCTTCCTCTATCTCATCATGCGTGAGCGCCGCGCGCTCGGCGGAGGCGTCGCATGACGGCGCTTGTCGCGGAACATCTCAACGTAGCGCTCGCCGGCCGCCGCGTGCTCAGCGACGTGTCGCTGCAACTCGCCTCAGGTCATCTCGTTGCGCTGGTCGGTCCGAACGGCGCCGGCAAGACCACGTTGCTGCGCGCGCTCGCCGGCCTCATTCCCTCCGATGGCGTCATCAGGGTGGGTGGCGAGGCGCTCGCCGCGCTGCCGCTGCGCGAACGGGCCAAACGCTTCGGCTATCTTCCGCAAGGGCACATGGTGCACTGGCCGCTACCCGCGCGCGACATCGTCGCGCTCGGCCGCTATCCGCATGGTGCCACCGATCCGGCACGGCTGTCCCCGCGCGATGTCGAGGCGGTGGTGCGGGCGATGCAGGCCGCCGACGTCATGGAGTTCGCCGAGCGCCGCGTCACCGAGCTTTCCGGCGGCGAGCGCAGCCGCGTCGCACTGGCGCGCGTGTTTGCGGTGGAGGCGCCGATCATCCTGGCGGACGAGCCCACCGCCTCGCTCGATCCGCGCCACCAGATCGACGTCATGAAGGGGTTGCGTGCGGCAGCCGACAAGGGCGTGCTGGTGATCGTGGTGACGCACGACCTCGGCCTTGCCGCACGTTTTGCCGACCATGCGTTGGTGCTGGCGCAAGGGCGCCTCGCATCGCAGGGCGCGCCGGCGGATGCGCTGTCGGAGACGGTCATGGCCGATGTGTTCCGCGTCAGCGCCTTCCGCGCCGAATATCAGCGCGAGACGGTGATCGTGCCGTGGGCGGAGATCTGATGCGGCGCCTCGCTGCATTCCTTGCAGCGTTCGCCCTGTCCACCACTGTCGCGCTTGCGGCGAGCCCGCCGCGCATCGTCTCGATGAACGTCTGCAGCGATCAGTTGCTGCTCTCGCTCGCCGATCCCCAGCAGATCCTGGGCCTCAGCCGATTCTCCCGCGAGGCCTGGCAATCATTCGCCGCCGACAAGGCGCGCCGCTTCCCGATTCTCTCCGGCGGCGCGGAGGACGCGCTGGTGCTGAAGCCCGACATCGTCGTCGCCAGCCTGTTCGACAAGCGCGCAACGCGCGAGCTCTTGAAAGCAAACGGCCTTCATCTCGTCGAGTTCAGCGTGCCGCGCACGCTGGACGAGGTGAAGGACCAGATCCGCGAGATGGGCGACATCGTGCAGCATCCGGATCGCGCGAAAGCCGCGATCACGAGGCTCTACGCCGCAATCGCCCGCGCACGTCAGGCCGCAACCGGCAGGCACTATCGCGTGCTGCCGCTGGCGCGCCGTGGCTGGGTGTCCGGCAGCGACAGCCTGGTGTCGTCGCTCTTGACCGAAGCTGGCCTGCTCAATCCCGCCGGCGACCTCGGCGTCGCAGCCGGCGGCTACGCCTCGCTGGAAGCGATCGTGCAACTGAGACCGGACTTCATCCTGGTGTCGGAGGCCGGTGACCGCGCCGAAGACAACGGCCGCGCCTTCCTGCTGCATCCGGCGCTGGAGCACTTCTATCCGCCGGAGAAACGCATTGTGCTTCCCGAACGTCTCACCGTCTGCGGCGGCGTGATGCTCGCCGACGCGCTGGACGTGCTGACGAAGGAGTTGCAGCGCGTGGCGCGGTAGCTCCATCCCCCGTCATTGCGAGCGCAGCGAAGCAATCTATCTCTCAGCTCGTCATTCCGGGGCTCGCCAACGGGTCCGCGCAAAGCGCGGCCCGATGACAGGCTCCGCGAGAACCCGGAATCCATTCTTCCACTTGCGCATGCGGCGCAATGGATTCCGGGCCTGCGCCTTCGCATCCCGGAATGACGAGCGGAGAGATGGGTGCGCTCGCCCCGAATTACGCTTCCGCTTCATCCGGGGCTACGGCCGTAACCATTATGATGAAGGCGCGCCCAAATCGCGCATTGCGACGGCGCGCGCGGAATAGCAGGATCGCTACGGTGTTGCGTTTTGTACGATAGGCAAAGGAGAGCATCATGCCAGAGTTTGTGGTCGAATTCGGCAAGGACGGCGGGCGGGTCGAGGCCGACGGCCGGCTTGATGCGGCTGCCTTTCATCGCAACCATCAGCCGATCTGGGCGGTGCTGGAAAAATTTCTTTTGGGCCGATCCGGCGACGTGCTGGAGGCCGGCAGCGGCACTGGCCAGCACGTCGTGTATTTCGCGGAGCGGACCCCCGACATCATTTGGTGGCCGAGCGATCTCAACGACGCGCATCTGAAGAGCATCGCGGCCTGGCGCGCATACGCCGCCCTTCCGAACATCCGTCCGCCGCTGAGGATCGATCTCTCCGATCCGGCTTGGCCCGGTGCTGCGCCTGAGGGCGGCGAACTGCCAAAGCTGCTCGCGGTGTTCTGCGCCAATGTGATTCACATCGCGCCCTGGCGCGTCGCCGAGGGCCTGTTCGAAGGCGCCGCCCGCCGCCTGCGCGACGACGGCCGGTTGTTCATCTACGGCCCCTTCAAGCGCGACGGCAAGCACACCGCGCTCAGCAACGCCGTGTTCGACACATCCTTGCGCAACCAGGATCCCGACTGGGGCGTGCGCGACATCACCGATATCGAGAAGCTGGCGGGGCGCGTCGGTCTGTCATTGGAGGAGGCGGTAGACATGCCCGCGAACAACATGATCCTGGAATTCGCGTGCGCGTGACCGCTCCTCCGCGTCATTCCGGGGCGCGACGAAGTCGCGAGCCCGGAATCCATTGCGCAGCATACGCGGGCGGAGAAATGGATTCCGGGTTCACGCGGAGCCTGTCATCGGGCCGCGCTTTGCGCGGACCCGTTGGCGCGCCCCGGAATGACAGCGGTGAGTAGAACAATCACGCACCATCCACCCACCCGATCTTCTCCCGCAAGAACCCAAGCCCCAGCGCCATGAACGCGGCGCGTTCCTTGTTGTCCTTGCCATAGCCGTGGCCGCCGGCGGCGGGCTCGTAGAGATGGGCCTCATATCCCATTGCCTGCAGCTTGGCGGTCATCTTGCGGGCGTGGCCGGGATGCACGCGGTCGTCGCGGCGCGTGGTCGCGATCAGGATCGGTGGATATTTCTGGCCCGGCTTCGCTATGTGATAGGCGGAATAGGTTTGCAGCCAGGCCCATTCCTCGGGCTTGTCGGGATCGCCATATTCGGCGATCCAGCTCGCGCCGGCGAGCAGCCTGGTGTAGCGGCGCATGTCGATCAGCGGGATGGTGCAGAACAGCGCGCCGAATCGTTCGGGGTAGCGCACCAGCATGTTGGTGATCAGGATGCCGCCATTCGATCCGCCTTCGGCCGCGATCCGCTCGGGCCGCGTGACGCCGCGCTTCACCAGATCGGCGGCGACGGCCGCGAAGTCGTCATGCGCCAACCGCTTGCCCGCATAGCGGCCGGCGTCGTGCCAGCGCGTGCCGAACTCGCCGCCGCCGCGGATATTGGCCTCGACAATGGTGCCGCCGCGCTCCAGCCACAGCTTGCCGAGCGCCGGGTTGTAATACGGCTTCATCGCAAGACCGAAGCCGCCATAGGCGGTCAAGTGCACCGGCGCATCGCCGGTCTCGGTCGCCGGGCCGGTCTGCACATAGGGGATGCGTTCGCCGTCGACGGAGATGGCCTCGTGCTGGGTCACCACGAGTCCATCCGCGTTGAACGTCCTCGGCGCCTGCTTCAGCACCGTAGGCGCTCCGACCTTCTCCATCAGCATCAGCGAGGACGGCGTCAGCGGGTCCTGCACATTGGCGAGCAGGTCGCCGTTGCTTTCGGAGATATGGCCGTCGAGGCGCCAGACATCGACGACGCCGATCCCGGGCAGCCCTTCGAGCCGCTCGCGCGTCCAGCCGCCAGCCGATGGCGTGCAGATCTCGAACACCGGCCGCAGTTCATCGAGGATCGACAGCACTAGCCGGCCCTCGGTCCAGAAGAAGCCTTGCAGCGCCCGCCGCGGCTCCGGCTCGAACACGACGGTGAAGTCGCGGCTGCCTGCGAGGAAGGCTGACAGCGACATGCCGAGCACCGTATCGGGCGCATAGGTCTTGCCTCCGATCGTCCACGGCTCGCGCAGCTTGACGACGAACCAGTCCTGATAGGCGAGCAGCCAAATGCTGGTGGGCAGATCGAGCTTCGTCTTCGTACCCGTCTCGTCGCCCAGCCAGGCACTCAAGTTGAAGAAATCGAGCCGGTCGACGAACCACATCCGTGGGACCGGCCCGGAATCATCGAGTTGAGCGGATGCGCTCATATGGTCGGCCGGCACCTCGAACACCACCGGCGCGCGTTCGGCGGCCTCGCCGCGGCGCCACAGCCTGACAGTCCGGGCATAGCCCGATGTGGTCGCCATGCCCTCGCCATAGGCGCTCGACAGCAGCAGCGTGTCGTCGTCGACCCAATCGACGCCGCCCTTCGCCTCCGGCAGCATGAAGCCATCGGCGACGAAGCGCTTCGCCTCCATGTCGAACTCGCGCAGCATCACCGCGTCGCTGCCGCCGCGCGACAGGCCGAGGATCGCGCGCCGATCATTTCCCGGCCGCATGGACGTCCAGTTCAAGAGCCAATCCTCGCCTTCATCGGCGGCAAGCTGGTCGACGTCCAGGAGGATTTCCCAGTTGTGATTGGCTTTGCGGAATTCCCCGAGCGTCGTGCGCCGCCACAGGCCGCGCGGATTCTGCGCATCCGTCCAGAGATTGTAGAGTAGCCCACTGCGCCTGGTGACATAGGGAATGTTGTCCGGCCGGTCGAAGATCGCGACCAGCGCGTCGCGATCGGCGGCAAATGACGGGCCGGTGAATTTCTCCAGCGTCAGGGCGTTCTGCCGCTCCACGAATTCCAGCGCCCGCGCGCCTTCGATCTCCTCGAGCCAAAGATAGGGATCGTCATCGGGCGCGGCGATCGTAGGCCTGTCGTCGATGGTCATCGTGAAAACTCCGAGGTCACAGACCCATCGATGTAGGCACTCGCACCTGGGCTGTCCAATGCGTGCCATTTACTCACCCCAAACACCGCCGCCGTCATTCCGGGGCGCGCGCAGCGCGAGCCCGGAATCCATTCATCCACGGGCGTAAGCGGCGAAATGGATTCCGGCTCGATGCTTCGCATCGCCCCGGAATGACGACCTGTATTGAGGCGCGAGGTGCGACATAACAACCCGACGGGCAAATCACCAAAAGTCTGTCCAGCCGTCGCGCGAAAAACATTCCGCTTTCGCCGTCGGGCAAATCAGTGATTTAACTCCGCGCGTCTCACGGCGGAT
>NZ_JAQMIL010000125.1:0-13083 GCF_029990105.1 Bradyrhizobium sp. Arg237L
TACCCCCGTGCTTTTTGTTGCACGGGACCCACGGGTGCAACCAGCACCCGGCTTTCCCTGCGCCCTCTGTTGATTGAGAGGGTGAAACGAACGCAAACCTCGGGCAATCAATGCCGCGAGAACGCGGATTCACATCCCCTCCGCTGTTTGACACCTGAATCGGAACTCACCCCGTCATTGCGAGCGGAGCAATCCATACCTCCGCGCGCTGAGAGATGGATTGCTTCGCTCCGCTCGCAATGACGGCGTCCTCCCAGTTCAAGCCAGGAACGACAGGGGAGGGAACCCCGCCCCATCGGGTAACCGGCCGGATTTCCTGCATTTCCAGCCGTCAAAGCCGACTTTGGTAACCTCGCATTAACCACGGTTAGAGTCTGGTGAGGGGCGGAAATGACGGGCGAACAGCCCTTGTTTTGACATGTTGGCGGAGGAAGCAGGGCGCGGCCTTGGACGGCCCTCCCATGCGACAGATGAAAGCTTTTCGCGGCTGGCGCTTACCGCCGCGCTGGGCGCGCGGCTGCTAGGAGCGGCTCAAGCGAGGTGGAGACCGGGTCGCGTGAGGAAAACGCGTCGAAACGAAAATCCGGGACCGGCAGCCATTTGCTCCGGGAAGGACAAAGGATCTTTGCGTTGAAAGGATATTGCCGATGAATCCCGCCGACGTGGCGCAGGCAGCGCTGCCCATGGCCTCGAGCGATGTTTCGCTGATCGCGCTGTTCCTGCAGGCCCACTGGGTCGTGAAGGCGGTCATGCTCGGGCTGCTCGCCTGCTCGGTCTGGGTCTGGGCGATCGCGATCGACAAGATCTTCCTGTATTCACGCACCCGCCGCGCGATGGACCGGTTCGAGCAGGCGTTCTGGTCGGGGCAGTCGATCGAGGAACTCTATCGCACGCTGTCGGCCAAGCCGACGCAGTCGATGGCGGCCTGCTTCGTGGCGGCGATGCGCGAATGGAAGCGCTCCTTCGAGAGCCATTCGCGCTCCTTTGGCGGCCTTCAGATGCGGATCGAGAAGGTCATGAACGTGTCGATCGCGCGCGAGGTCGAGCGGCTGGAACGGCGGCTGCTGGTGCTCGCGACCGTCGGCTCGGCCGGCCCCTTCGTCGGCCTGTTCGGCACCGTCTGGGGCATCATGTCGAGCTTCCAGTCGATTGCGGCATCAAAGAATACCTCACTGGCGGTGGTGGCGCCGGGTATCGCGGAGGCGCTGTTTGCGACCGCAATCGGCCTGATCGCCGCAATTCCGGCGACTATTTTCTACAATAAGTTCATTTCCGAGGTGAACCGGCAGGCCCAGCGCCTGGAAGGCTTTGCCGACGAATTTTCCGCGATCCTGTCGCGGCAGATCGACGAACGGGCCTGATGAGGCGACCTGTGATGAACGCAAGCGGTGGGTTCTAGAGCATGGCGATGAGCATGGCGGGTTCGTCGGGCGGCGGTGGCCGCCGTGGCCGGCGCCGCGCCGCCGTGATGGCGGAAATCAACGTCACGCCGATGGTCGACGTGATGCTGGTGCTGTTGATCATCTTCATGGTCGCGGCGCCGCTGATGACGTCGAATATCGACATCGACCTGCCGATCGCGAGCGGCGGCAAGTCGATTGCCCAGAACACCCCGCCATTGACGCTGTCGGTCAAGCGCACCGGCGGGAGTTGCAATTCGAGCGTGGAACTCTATCTCGGGGACGCCTCGATCTCGGCTGCCGACCTCTTGCCCAAAATCAAGGCTATCCGGGAGACCCGATCGGATAACGATGCCGTGGTATATCTGCGCGGGGACAAGGACGTCTGTTACACGGATATGATGAAGCTCTTGGGCCAGATTCGCACCGCCGGCTTCAAGGCCAACATCGTCATCATCCCGGAGGGGGGATCTTGAGATCTTAAGCTGTGGCAGAGCAGGGTAAGTTGAAGGTCAAGGTCGACAAGACACTGGTGGCATCGATCGCCCTGCACGTCCTCGTGCTGGGATGGGGCCTCGTGTCGTTTTCGTCCAGGGCCTACGTCCTGCCGGACGAGGAGACCGTCGCGGTCGACGTCATTTCGTCCGACCAGCTTGCCCATGTGATGGCCGGCCAGAGGACCGGCAAGAAGGAAAATCCGAAGCCGCTGGTCGAGAAGGTCGCCGAGGCCAAGCCGGTCGACGACGCCGTCGGCAAGATCGAGGACAAGAAGCCGCCCATCGTCACCGACACCGCCCCGCCGCCGACCCCGAAGGTGGAAGAAAAGCCGGTCGAAAAGAAGCCCAATCCGCCGAAGCCGGTCGTCGAGAATAAACCCAAGGAAGAGCCGAAAAAGGAAGAGGCCAAGAAGGAAGAGCCAAAGCAGGAGCCGAAGCAGGCCGAGAAGAAGCCTGATCCCGTGAAGCCCGATCCGATCGCCGAGGCGATCAAGAAGGAAGAGAAGAAGCCGCCGCCGAAGCCGCAGCAGCAGGCCGCCAAGCCGCCGCCGGAGCAGAAGCTGAAGGAGCGCGTGTTCGACCAGTCGAAGATTGCAGCCCTTCTCGACAAGCGCGATCCGACGCGCCAGGCGGCGGCCGGCGACACCCTCAATTCGAACGCAGTGCTCGGCCTTGCCCATGGCAAGGCCGCCGACAATTCGGCGACCTGGGGCGCGATGTTCAAGAGCCAGGTGGAGCGGTGCTGGAAGAAGCCCTATGGCGGCATCGAGGCGCAGCAGACCGAGTCCGCCTTCGTGATCCGCCTGAAGCGCGACGGCACGCTGGAGGGCATGCCGGTGCCTGAGGGCACGCCGGGGACGCCTTATTTGCGCGTCTATCAGGAGAGCGCGCTGCGCGCGATCATCGAATGCCAGCCGTATAATCTGCCGGCGGCTTTCTTCGACGAATGGAAATATTTTTCGCCCGTGTTCACCGAACGAAAGACCTGAGCGCGATGTGCGCTCGAGGTCCCATGAAGCAAAGTTCGCCAACGATGACCAATCAGAACAAATCGTTTGAGACGTTTTTCCGCCCGAGCCGCCGCCAGATCATTTCCAGCATGGCCGCGCTCGGCATCGTTGCCGCCGCACCGCGCGGCGCATTTGCGCAGGCGCCGAAGCGCGTGCCGATTCCCGAGGGCGAATTCGCGCCATTGCCGATCGCGATCCCGAATTTCACGGCTGGTACCCCCGGGGATACCGAAGTCGGTGCCGGCGTCACCCAGGTCATCACCAACAATCTCAAGCGCTCGGGCCTGTTCGCACCGATCGACCAGGCCGCCTATCTCGAGAAGAACATCAACATCGACGCCGCGCCGAACTTCCAGAACTGGAAGTCGGTCAACGCGCAGGCGCTGGTCACCGGACGCATGACCCGGCAGAACAATGGGCGCGTGAAGGCGGAATTCCGCCTCTGGGACGTCAATACCGGCCAGCAACTCGCCGGCCAGCAATACGACACCTCGGCCGAATATTGGCGGCGCATCGCGCACATCATCTCCGACCAGATCTATGAACGGCTGACCGGCGAGAAGGGCTATTTCGACACCCGCATCGTCTTCGTCGACGAGACCGGACCGAAGGAGCGACGCGTCAAGCGGCTCGCGCTGATGGACCAGGACGGCGCCAATGTGCGCTACCTGACCCGCGGCTCCGATCTGGTGCTGACCCCGCGCTTTTCGCCGTCGACCCAGGAAATCACCTATATGGAGTTCGGCCAGGGCGATCCGCGCGTCTATCTGCTCAATATCGAGACCGGCCAGCGCGAGATCGTCGGCAATTTCCCGGGCATGTCGTTCTCGCCGCGGTTCTCGCCGGACGGCCAGCGCATCATCATGAGCCTGCAGCAGGGCGGCAACTCCAATCTGTTCGTGATGGATCTGCGCTCGAAATCGATGACGCGGCTGACCGACACGCCGGCGATCGACACCTCGCCATCTTTTGCACCCGACGGAACGCGTATCTGCTTCGAGTCCGACCGTGGCGGCAAGCCGCAGATCTATGTGATGGCGGCAAACGGCGGGCAGGCGCAGCGCATCTCCTTTGGAGACGGCAGCTACTCGACGCCGGTGTGGTCGCCGCGCGGCGACTACATCGCCTTCACCAGGCAGGGCGGCGGCCAGTTCGCGATCGGTATCATGAAGCCCGATGGCTCGGGCGAGCGGATCCTGACCTCGGGCTATCACAATGAGGGGCCGACTTTTGCGCCGAACGGGCGCGTCGTGATGTTCTTCCGCGATCCCGGCCAGGGACCGTCACTCTTCACCGTCGACGTTTCCGGCCGCAACGAACTGCGCGTGCCGACGCCGGGCTTCGCGTCCGATCCGGCGTGGTCGCCGCTATTGTCGTAAATTGCCGGGCTTTGCGGGTAACCATTCTCGTTAACCGGCAAATTTTTCCTAGTTCATTGAAATAGAAAGAGAATTTCCGCTGCATAAAACTCGAAACAAGGTCTTGGTAACGATATTCCCTCAGAAAGACTTCATCAGCGCTGGGTAAAACTGCACGTTACAACAGGACGTGTGTGCCCAGCTCATGCAGTTTGCCAATCAGACGGGAGAGTCGGACCGGCAGATGTCGCCAACGATCGCGGCTGCGCTGGTCGATTCCCTGTTCATGAATCCCGCGCCGATGATCTTCGGCGCCTTTGGCCCGGCCATCGCCGGCTCGGTGATCGCCGCCGTCACCGGCGACATCCTGATGTGGCTGTGCGTGCCGCTGTTCATCGTGGTGGGGCTTGGGCGCGCTCATCAGATGTACCGTTACCAGCAGCGCAACTCGCGGCTCACCGTCGCGGAGTCCGTCGGCTGGGAGCAGCGCTATCGGTTCGGCGCGGTCGCCTATGGCGTCGCGCTCGGCATCTGGGGGATAACCGTTCTGCTGCGAACCAGCGATGCGGCCGCCCACATGCTCTGCGTGACGACGGTGGTGGCCTATACGTCGGCTGGGGTTGGGCGGACATTCGGCCGCCCGCGGATCTTCCACCTGCATTTGCTGTTGTCCATCGGACCCCTGATCTTCGCGTTGTTCTATGTGGGCGGTGCCTATTACATCGCGCTTGCCCTCCTGAGCTTTGTCTTCTTCGTTTCCATCCGGCACCTGACATCCAGCCTGCAGCGGATCTACGTCAACGCATGGATCGCGAAGGAGCGGGAGGCGGCGCTGGCCGGCCAGTTCGATACCGCGCTGAACAACATGCCGCACGGCCTGTGCATGTTCCGCGACGACGGCGGCCTTGCGGTGATGAACTACCGCTTCAGCGAGATGATGGGCCTGCCGGAAGACCTTGTGCAGCGCGGGCTGCGCGCATCCGACATCATCTCGGCATGCGTGAGCGCCGGCTCGATCTCAGAGGCGAGCGGCAGGACGATCCTCGCCGAGATCGAGCACACCCAGATGCGGGTCGTGATCACGAGCGCCCCCGACCTGACCAACAACCGCGCGCTGTCGTGGACGTTTCAGGCGATGGCCGATGGTGGCACGGTTGTGTTGCTTGAAGACGTTACCGAGCGGCGCAATGCGGAAGCCCGCATCACCCATCTGGCGCGGTATGACGAACTCACGCAATTGCCCAACCGCCTCAATTTCCGTGACGAGATCGGTCGTCTCCTGGCGCGGCCGAGAGGCGGGCAGTTGTCGGCACTTCTGTTCATCGACCTCGACCAGTTCAAGCAGGTCAACGATACGCTCGGCCATCCCTGCGGCGACCAACTCCTCTGCGCGGTAGCCGGCCGGCTCCGCGAAATGCTGCGGCCGGAAGATTTCGTGGCGCGCTTCGGCGGCGACGAGTTCGTGGTGTTCCAGCAGGACATCAAATCACATGAGGACGCGGCCAGCCTTGCACGTCGCATTGTCGATCGGCTGAGCGAGCGCTACAAGATTCACAATCACCTGGTCGAGATCGGGGCCAGCGTCGGTATCGCCATGACCTCGCCGGGCGTCAGCGCCGACACGCTTTTGAAGAACGCCGATATGGCGCTCTATCGTGCCAAGGCCGACGGGCGCGGCACGTTCTGCTTCTTCCGCGACGAGATGGCCCAGATCGTCGAAGCGCGCCGCATCCTCGAACTCGACCTGCGCAAGGCGCTGGCGAACGAGGAGTTCGAGCTCTATTACCAGCCGCTGGTCAATCTCAAGACCGGCAGGATCACGACTTGCGAGGCGCTATTGCGCTGGAACCACCCGGTGCGCGGCACGGTCTCTCCGATCGAGATCATTCCGGTGGCGGAGGACATGGGGCTGATCGTCGATCTCGGCCGCTGGATTCTCCGCAAGGCCTGCATGGAATGCATGACGTGGCCTGAATCCGTCAGCGTCGCGGTCAATTTGTCGCCGCAGCAGTTCCATCAGCGCGACGTGCTGAGCGAGGTCCGCTATGCGCTGGAGGTTTCGGGCCTGCCGGCGCGACGTCTTGAGATCGAGATCACCGAGTCCTCACTGCTGCGCAATACGCAAGTGACGCACGACGTGCTGTCGCAGCTACATGCGCTGGGTGTACGGATCTCGCTTGACGATTTCGGCACCGGCTATTCGAGCCTGAGCTATCTGCACAACTTCCCATTGCAGAAGGTCAAGATCGACCGCTCATTCCTCGAAGGCATCGACACCGACCGACCGCTGACGCTTTTGCGTGGTGTGGCGCGGCTTTCCGCCGATCTCGGCATGTCCGTCGTGGTGGAAGGCATCGAGACCAACGAGCAGCTCGATCTCGTCAGCGCCGACGGCGCGGTGACCGAGGCGCAAGGCTATCTGTTCAGCCGCCCGGTACCTGCGGTGCGTATACGGCAACTCCTCAGCGCCTCTCATGGCCGCCGTCCGGAAGACTTGCTGAAGTTGGCATCGTCGCGGTCGATTGCCTGAGACCGTCCCTCTACCGGTAGCTCCGCGGTGCCACCGACGCATGGCTCGCGCGCGAGCCCCGCGTCGATTAACCGTATTGCCGCGATCCCTTTGCAATAAATTAAGATGCTGTTAATCTTTTTGACACGCGCAGAAGTTGCTCGAAGGTGTAAGGATTGAACATAATGCCCGCGGTGGAGGCCACCAGGCCGGCAAGCGGACGGCTTTCGGACCCGCTGGATCAAGTCGATTATCGCCTAGCGCAAACCCCAGCCGAAAAGGAAGATATCTACCGGCTCCGCTATCGCGCTTATCTGCGTGAACGCGCGATCGAACCGTCGGCGGACGAGCGCGTCGTGGATCAGTATGATGATGCCGCCAACGTTTGGACGTTCGGCGTGTACTTTAACGGCGAACTCTACAGCTCAATTCGCATCAACGTCGTCACGCCGGAGTGCCGGATCTCGCCCTCCGTCGACGTGTTTGGTGACGTGCTTCATCCCAAGCTTGATCAAGGGCTGGTCTTCATCGACTCGACGCGCTTTGTCGCCGATCCGGAAAAGGCGCGGACTGTTCCGGAACTGCCCTACGTGACGGTTCGGCTCGGATCGACGGCTGGCGTTCACTTCAACGCCGACTATGGATTGGCCATGGTGCGTCCCGAGCACATGGCGTTTTACCGTCGGGTGTTCCTGCATGAGGCTTGGTCCGAGCCGCGCATCCATCCGGGCCTCTTGAAGCCCGTCGGACTGATGGCCGCGCACTTGCCTGCGGTGCGTGAGCGGGTGCTCGCCCGCTACCCCTTCCTGCGTTCAAGTGCGTTCGAGCGGCGGATGCTGTTCGAGCGGGGGCGGGGTCAATCTGGTACCACTGATGTCCGGCCCTCCTTCGCGCAAGCGTCGATCGTTCCAAGTTCCTGAATAGTCCGGCTTCGCCCGAACTGTCGCAGAAGTCCCGCACTTTGCGCTGATTCTTCCCGGTAAAGCCGGGAAATCGGCGATTCCAGCCGCCTCCGCGCTTGTCTTCACCCTCGCGCCACATTTACAACCCATTAACCATCGGGGGCGCTTTTCGCCGTTTGTCCGCATTTGATCGGGTCTGGCAAGGTCCCATCAAGGTTGACGGAACGTTCGCTTAACCATCGCCCTGTAGATCGGATGAGAATTCGAAAACGTGAGCGTGGAGGCTCCGGAATGAAATACCAGATGCGAATCCTCCAGGGATTGAAGCTCGCCGCGGTGCTCGCGGTGGCGCTCTCGATGGGTGCTTGCGCCAAGAATAATCTCGGCGCCGAGGGCGCGATGGCGAACGCGGCGACCCCGGGCAGCCAGCAGGATTTCGTCGTGAACGTCGGCGACCGCGTTTTCTTCGAGAGCGACCAGACCGACCTGACCCCGCAGGCGATCGCGACCCTGGACAAGCAGGCGCAGTGGCTGCAGAGCTACAACCGTTACAGCTTTACCATCGAAGGCCATGCCGACGAGCGCGGCACCCGCGAATACAATATCGCGCTCGGTGCGCGTCGTGCCCAGGCGGTTCGCTCCTATCTCGCCTCGCGCGGCATCGATCCGAGCCGGATGCGCACCATCTCTTACGGCAAGGAACGTCCGGTGGCGGTCTGCAACGACATCTCCTGCTGGTCGCAGAACCGCCGTGCCGTCACGGTGCTGAACGCGAGTTCGTGAGCTTCCGAAGATTTCCGCGATTTGCCGCCGGCGCCGAGAGGCGCCGGTTTCGTTTGAACGTTGATTTGCTTCAGTCACAATTCCGGCGTACTCCCTGCATCAGTGTGGTTCCGCGTCGATTTTCGTCGTCAGGGCAAGATGTCATCCAGATTTCTTAGAGTTACGCGCGCCGCGGCGATTGCCGCGGGACTGGCTGTTTCCGCACCGGCCTTCGCACAATCCGACGATGCCGACCTCGAAATGCGGGTCCAGCATCTGGAGAACCAGCTTCGACAGTTGACCGGCCAGAACGAGGAACTGCAGTATCGTAACCGCCAGTTGGAGGAGCGCCTGCGTCAGCTCGGCGCCGCGCCGTCCGGCCCGGGCGGTGCGCCTGCGGCCACCCAGCCCGGCGTCGCCGCCATGCCGCCGGCCACCCCGTCTGCGCCGTCCTATCCGCCGCAAGGTGGCCAGCCGGCCTATGGACAGCCGCAGCAGGGATACGGCCAACCGCAGCCGGGTTACCGGCAATCGCAGGGCGGCTACGACCAGACCCAGATCGCGGCTCCCGCACCGATCGTGCAGGAGCCGGCCGCGCCAGCGGCAGGAGGGCGCCGCGGCCGCGGCGATGCCTTCGATCCCAACCAGAACCCGAACGCCCCGGGGGCGCCGCGCGCACTCGGTGGTGGCCAGATGCCGGTCTCGCCCGATGCCACGGTCGGTGCGCCCGGCGGACGCGGCGCGGGCGAACCGCTCGACCTCGGCAACACCAGCCCACGCAGTGCCGGCGCACCGGCAGGGGGCGGCGCCACCGCCGCGCTGACCACCTTGCCGCCATCGGCGACATCGAAGGACGAGTTCGACCTCGGCATCGGCTACATGCAGCGCAGGGACTATGCGCTCGCCGAGGAAACCATGCGGAATTTCTCCCAGAAATATCCGAGCGACCCCCTGATCCCGGATGCGCAATATTGGCTCGGCGAGAGCTATTTTCAGCGTCAGCAGTATCGTGACGCCGCCGAGTCCTTCCTCGGCGTGACCACGAAATTCGACAAGTCGGCCAAGGCGCCGGACGCACTGCTGCGGCTTGGCCAGTCACTGGCGGCGCTGAAGGAGAAGGAAGCCGCCTGCGCCGCGCTCGGCGAAGTGACGCGGAAATATCCGCGGGCTTCCACGGGCGTCAAAGCCGCCGTCGACCGTGAGCAGAAGCGGATCAAGTGCTAAACCGGTGCCGCTGGGGCCTTTCGGCTCCGCGATCGATGGCACCGCCATGTCTGATGACAATAGCGCGATTTCCGCGACCGAAGCCAAACGTCTGTTAGACGAGTGGAAGCGCGCGCCAGCGATCGTTCTGGCCGTGTCCGGCGGTCCGGACTCGGTGGCGTTGATGTGGCTCGCGGTGCGCTGGCGCCGGACACTCAAGCAGGGGCCGCGGCTGATCGCAGTTACCGTCGACCACGGCCTGCGCCCGGAGGCCGCGCGCGAAGCGCGTGAGGTCAAGCGCCTTGCCGGCACGCTCGATCTGCCCCATCAGACGCTGCGCTGGACCGGCACCAAGCCGAACAGCGGCCTGCCGGAGGCGGCACGCGAGGCGCGCTATCGCCTGCTGGCCGAAGCGGCCCGTGCGAGCGGGGCGACGCATATCCTCACGGCGCACACCCGCGACGACCAGGCCGAAACGCTTCTGATGCGGCTGTTGCGCGGCAGTGGCATCGCCGGCCTCGCCGCGATGGCGCGCGAGACCGAGCGCGAAGGGGTGAGGTTGGCGCGGCCGCTGCTCGCTGTTCCCAAGGCGCGGCTGGTCGCAACCCTGGAGAAAGCCAGGATCGGCTACGCGGTCGATCCGACCAATCGTGACACGGCGTTCACGCGTCCGCGGCTGCGCGTGCTGATGCCGGCACTGGCTGCAGAGGGTGGCGATGCCCGGAACCTGGCGCGGCTCGCGGCGCGGCTCGCCCGGGCCAATGCCGCAGTGGAAGTGCTGACTGATGGTGCCGAGCGCTACCTTGCGCTGCGCGATGGCGGTGCGGCGCCCGGATTCGATGCCGGGGCCTTTGTGGCCCTGCCCGAGGAGATCCGGCTGCGCCTGCTCAAACGCGCGATCGACCGCGTGGGCCATGAGGGATCGGCCGAACTGGGCAAGGTCGAGGCCCTGCTCACCGCACTCGATCAGGCGGTGATGCAGGGGACGGGCAAGCTGAAGCAGACGCTCGCCGGCGCGGTCATTGGGCTCGCCAATGGGCGGATCCGGGTCGAGCCGGCACCACCGCGCCGGAGCCGGGCCCGCTGATATTCAGGCGAATAGGAAAATTCCCGTCATATCCGCTTAACTACCCCCCTAAAACCCGGACGTTTGCGCCATTATTTGACCGGGAATCGGGTTAGGATGCGCTAAATAGTCCTGTGCAGTTCCCTTGGCATATACTCCCACGGCACCTAAATTGTATGCAGTCGCTGAAGGGGGGATTCCCAGGGATTTCCTGAAGTGCCTGCCCCAGGCCGCCCGAGGATAGTTTTGAGGCCGCGATCCGCGCGACCACGAAGGAAGATCAATGAACGCCAATCTGCGGAATTTCGCCCTCTGGGTCATTATCGTCTTGCTGCTGTTGGCGTTGTTTACGCTCTTCCAGAACCCGGGTCAGCGCGCGTCCTCGCAGGATATCTCGTTCTCGCAGCTCTTGAGCGAAGTCGACCAGGGCCATGTCCGCGACGTCGTGATCCAGGGGCCGGAAATCCATGGCACCTTCACCAACGGCTCGAGCTTCCAGACCTACGCGCCGAACGACCCGACGCTGGTGAAGCGCCTCTATGACGGCAAGGTGCAGATCACTGCGAAGCCGCCGGGCGACAACGTGCCGTGGTTCGTTTCGCTCCTGGTCTCCTGGCTGCCCTTCATCGCGCTGATCGGCGTGTGGATCTTCCTGTCGCGACAGATGCAGGGCGGCGCTGGCAAGGCGATGGGCTTCGGCAAGTCGCGCGCCAAGATGCTGACCGAGGCGCATGGCCGGGTGACGTTCGAGGACGTCGCCGGCGTCGACGAAGCCAAGCAGGACCTGCAGGAGATCGTCGAATTCCTGCGCGACCCCGGTAAATTCCAGCGCCTGGGCGGACGCATTCCGCGCGGCGTGTTGCTGGTCGGCCCTCCCGGCACCGGCAAGACGCTGATCGCGCGCGCGGTCGCGGGCGAAGCCAACGTGCCGTTCTTCACCATTTCCGGCTCTGACTTCGTCGAGATGTTCGTCGGCGTCGGTGCGTCGCGCGTGCGTGACATGTTCGAGCAGGCAAAGAAGAATGCGCCCTGCATCATCTTCATCGACGAAATCGACGCGGTCGGCCGTCACCGTGGTGCCGGCCTTGGCGGTGGCAATGACGAGCGCGAGCAGACGCTGAACCAGTTGCTGGTCGAGATGGACGGCTTCGAGGCCAATGAGGGCGTGATCCTGATCGCCGCCACCAACCGGCCCGACGTGCTCGATCCGGCGCTGCTGCGGCCCGGCCGCTTCGACCGTCAGGTCGTGGTGCCGAATCCTGACGTCGTCGGCCGCGAGCAGATCCTCAAGGTTCACGTCCGCAAGGTGCCGCTGGCGCCCGATATCAACCTGAAGACCATCGCGCGGGGCACCCCGGGCTTTTCGGGCGCCGACTTGATGAACCTCGTCAACGAGGCCGCGCTGACCGCCGCCCGCCGCAACAAGCGGATGGTGACGCAGGCCGAGTTCGAAGAGGCCAAGGACAAGGTGATGATGGGTGCCGAGCGCAAGTCGCTCGTCATGACCGAGGAAGAGAAGCTCCTGACCGCCTATCACGAAGGCGGCCACGCGATCGTCGGCCTCAACGTCGTCGCTACCGACCCGATCCACAAGGCGACCATCATTCCGCGCGGCCGTGCACTCGGCATGGTCATGCAATTGCCGGAGCGCGACAAGCTGTCGATGTCGCTGGAGCAGATGACCTCGCGTCTCGCCATCATGATGGGCGGCCGCGTCGCGGAAGAACTGGTGTTCGGCCGCGAGAAGGTCACCTCGGGCGCGGCCTCCGACATCGAGCAGGCGACACGTCTGGCGCGCATGATGGTCACGCGCTGGGGCCTGTCGGAAGAGCTTGGCACCGTCTCCTATGGCGAGAACCAGGACGAGGTCTTCCTGGGCATGTCGGTGTCGCGCACCCAGAACGCCTCGGAGGCGACGGTCCAGAAGATCGACTCCGAGATCAAGCGCCTGGTCGAGGAAGGTTACAACGAGGCGACGCGAATCCTCACCGAGAAGCGCGCCGATCTCGAAGCACTGGCCAAGGGCCTGCTCGAGTTCGAGACGCTGACCGGCGACGAGATCGTCGATCTCTTGAAGGGTAAGAAGCCGAACCGCGAGTCCGTGCTCGAGCCGACCACGCCGCGCGCCTCCGCCGTGCCGCCCGCCGGCAAGTCGCGCCCGCGCCCAGATCCGGACCCCGGCCTGGAGCCGCAGCCTCAGGCGTAAACGCGATCAGAGAGCAACACACATGAAAGCCCGGCCTCGCGCCGGGCTTTTGCTTTTTGATTGCTCCCGACCACGTTCCGTCGTCGTCCCGGGCTTGATCCGGGACCCATATGTGGACGGCCCCCGTGGCACAAGAGCTTTTGAGGTGATCGGATCGCTTGCATCCATAT
>NZ_JAQMIL010000126.1:0-12784 GCF_029990105.1 Bradyrhizobium sp. Arg237L
TGTAAAGACGATTCACCATCCGCGAATCGTACCTCAACTTCCCGAAATCCGCGAAATTCTTGCCCAGCCTGGGAAGCGAAACCCGGGCTACGCGATCAAAACGGTGGCTGCAGCCTGATTTGACCGCTGACAAAACGCTCTACGAGATTTCGGCAATAAGGTTCTCCGAACTCCTGAGCCCAAGCCTCGCCGACGATCCATTGTTCGTCTCACATCGCCGACAGCATCTTGTCGCCACAATAGTTCGCGTAAAACCTGCCGCCGCATTGCCGCTTGATGGCGGCACAGCGGGCGGCAGGAGTTGCGCTTTGTGGCATGCTGAAGCCGCAGGTCAAGCCGTCGGCGCTGCGCCCAGGCTTGCCGGCGGCGAAAGCGGCGCTGGTGACGGTGACGCAGACGATGAACAACACAGCGGCTGCGATTTCGATCAGCAGTCTCATTGGTGCCCTCTCGGTGATGATGATTGTGCCGCCTAATATGTAACCATACCACCGAAGCGCGTCGCCTTGAGGTCGCAAAATCGGCCCGGTCCTTGCATAAAATCATACCAGCGCGGTGCACAACAACCGGCTGGGCGGTTCCGATTGAAGTGCAAGACGCGTATCATTGTTGTCCAGAGCATGATCCGAAAAGATCATGCTCAAACAAGGCGATTAGATCATGATTCGATTTCGTCTCATCGGATCATGATCTCGTCCCCAAAGTTCAGGATTGCCGCGTTGCAAGAACAGTCTTTCTCAGGAAGCTATCCGGCGCTCAATCAACCGATCGATGAATTGGCGCTGGCAGAGATCAAGGGCGCGATCCTCGCCAAGCTGAGGCTGGAGATCGGCAAGGACGCCAGCGTGGCGACCAAGCGCGATTGGTACAAGGCGGCGGCGCTCGCGCTGCGCGACCGCATCACCCATCGCTGGCTCACGGCGGAAAAAGAGAGCTACGACGCCGGCGCCAAGCGAGTCTATTATCTTTCGCTGGAATTCCTGATCGGCCGCCTGTTCACCGACGCGCTCAACAATATGGGCCTCTTGCCCGTGTTCGAGGGAGCGCTGGGCGATCTCGGCGTCGGCCTCGATGAACTGCGCAAATGCGAGCCCGACGCAGCGCTCGGCAATGGCGGTCTCGGGCGGCTCGCCGCCTGCTTCATGGAAAGCATGGCGACGCTGTCGATCCCCGCCATCGGCTACGGCATCCGCTATGATTTCGGCCTGTTCCGCCAGATCATCAACCACGGCTGGCAGCAGGAATATCCGGACGAGTGGCTGGGCTTCGGCAACCCCTGGGAATTCCAGCGGCCGGAGGTCGTCTACAACATCCATTTCGGCGGCACCATCGAGCATGTCGACGAAGGCGGCCGTGACCGCGCCATCTGGCACCCGGCGGAAACCGTGGAGGCGATGGCCTACGACACACCGATCGTCGGCTGGCGCGGCCAGCGCGTCAACGCGCTGCGGCTCTGGTCGGCGCATGCGCCCGATCCGTTGAAGCTCGACGTCTTCAACACCGGCGACTATGTCTCAGCCAGCGCCGAGCAGGCGCGCGCCGAGGCGATCTGCAAATTCCTTTATCCGAACGACGAAAGCGCCGCGGGGCGCGAACTGCGCCTGCGCCAGGAATATTTCTTCGTCTCGGCCTCCCTGCAGGACCTGGTGAAGCGGCACCTTTCGGCCGATGGCCAGCTCCGCAGTCTTGCGATGAAAGCGGCCGTGCAGCTCAACGACACCCATCCGAGTCTGGCTGTCACCGAGCTGATGCGGATCCTGGTCGACCTGCACCATTTCCGCTGGGACGAGGCGTGGAAGATCACGGTAGCGACGCTGTCCTACACCAACCACACGCTGCTGCCGGAGGCGCTGGAGACTTGGCCTGTCGAGCTGTTCGAGCGGCTATTGCCGCGGCATCTCGAGATCATCTATCGAATCAATGTCCAGCACCTGGCGCTCGCCGAAGAGCGCTGCCCAGGCGACATCGAATTCCGCGCCGCAGTGTCGCTGATCGACGAGAAGTCGGGCCGCCGGGTGCGGATGGGGCAGCTCGCCTTTGTCGGCTCGCACCGCATCAACGGTGTCTCGGCGATGCATTCCGACCTGATGAAGGAGACCGTGTTCCACGATCTCCACCATCTCTATCCCACGCGCATCACCAACAAGACCAACGGCATCACTTTCCGCCGCTGGCTGATGCTGGCCAATCCGAGACTGACGGGCCTGATCCGCGACGTCTGCGGCGAAGCCGTGTTGGACGATTTCTCGCTGTTCGAGCGGCTCGAGTCCCATGCCAGCGACAACGCGTTCCAGCAGCAGTTCCGCGACGTCAAGCGCCACAACAAGCTGCTGCTGGCGCGGCTGATGGCCGAGCGCAACCACATCAAGGTCGACCCGTCGGCGCTGTTCGACGTGCAGATCAAGCGCATCCATGAATACAAGCGGCAACTCTTGAACATCCTGGAAGCGGTCGCGCTGTACCAGGCGATCAAGGATGAGCCGCAGCGCAACTGGGTGCCGCGCGTAAAAATCTTCGCCGGCAAGGCGGCGGCGAGCTACCGTTACGCCAAGCTTATCATCAAGCTGATCAACGACGTCGCCGAAGTCGTCAACAACGACCCGGCGATCGATGGCCGGCTCAAGATCGCCTTCCTCGCCGACTACAATGTCAGCCTGGCCGAGGTGATCATCCCGGCGGCCGACCTGTCCGAGCAGATCTCCACCGCCGGCATGGAAGCCTCCGGCACCGGCAACATGAAGCTTGCGCTGAACGGCGCGCTGACCATCGGCACGCTCGACGGTGCCAATATCGAGATCCGCGACCATGTCGGCGCCGAGAACATCGCGATCTTCGGCATGGAAGCCGGCGATGTCATGGTCCGCCGCAAGCAAGGGCTCGATGCCAGCGACCTGATCGGCCGCTCGCCGCGGCTGGCGCGCGCGATCACCGCAATCGAGAGCGGCGCGTTCTCTCCCGGCGATCCCGCCCGCTTCGCCTCGATCGGCCATGCACTGCGCTATCTCGACCATTACATGGTCAGTGCCGACTTCGATTCCTACTACGACACCCAACGCAGCATCGACGCACGCTGGCAGGTAGTGCCGGCATGGACCCGAGCCTCGATCCTCAACGTGGCACGGATGCCGTGGTTCTCCTCCGACCGCACCATCCGCGAATACGCCGAGGAGATCTGGAACGTGCCGGTGAAGCCGCCCACGCCACGCCTGCTGAAGGAGCAGGCGCAGTGGGGAGCCAAGCGCTAATCCCACGCGGCGGAAATCGATTACCTCCGACATCATTGAATTCTGCCGAATAGCCGCGATACTGCGTCCTCGTCATTGCGAGGAGCGCAAGCGACGAAGCAATCCATGCCTCCACAAGCGGCGGCGAAATGGATTGCTTCGCTTCGCTCGCAATGACGGAGTATTTTGCAACACCGGAAAGATTTCATGCTTACCAAGACCCCGCATTTGTTCGACGATGCCACCGCGGTCACTGCCGGCGACAGCCGCTGGCAGGGGAAGACCAGCGACGACTATTGGGCGTTTGTCGGCCCGTTCGGCGGGGCCACCGCTGCAACCATCCTGCGGGCGCTGATCGACCATCCGCAACGTGCCGGCGACCCGCTGGCGCTCACCGTCAATTATTGCGCGCCGGTCGCGCAAGGTGCCTTCGACCTCGATGTCCGCCTGGTGAAAGCCAATCGCTCGAGCCAGCACTGGTCCGTGGAGATGACGCAGAGCGGCGGCGAGGTCGCAACGCTTGCGACCGCCGTGTTCGCCGAGCGCCGCCCGTCCTGGTCGCACCAGCAGGCCAAGTTTCCGGACGCAACGCCGTTCGAGCAGACCCTGCCCTATCCCAAGACCGCGGCATCGTGGGTCAAGCAGTATGACTTCCGCTTCGTCGAGGGCGAGCCGAAATTCGGCATGCCGTCGAGCGCGGCGCCCGAAACCTATTCCAAGCTCTGGATCGGTGACCGCGCGCCGCGCAAGATCGATGCGCTCTCGCTGATCGCAATGTCGGACGCCTTCTTCGGCCGCGTCTTCCACGCCAAGCGCGAACTGGTGCCGTTCGGTACGGTGTCGCTGACGACCTATTTCCACGTCGACGCCGCCGACCTCGCCGCCGAGGACATCACCCGCGTGCTGGCGGCCGCCGATGCCAAGATCTTCCATAAGAGCTACGGTGACCAGAACGGCGAGTTGTGGTCGCCCTCCGGCCGCCTGCTCGCCACCACCACGCAGATCGCCTATTTCAAGGCGTAACCAGGAAGGCGTAGAACGCGTAGGGTGGGCAAAGCGTAGCGTGCCCACCAATTCTTGCGGAATGTCGAGGGTGGGCACGCTTCGCTTTGCCCACCCTACGATTTGAGAGAGCGTCGCCGCATGTCCGAAACCGACAATTCAAAGCCATCGCACATCGCACTCCTCGGAGTTCCCATCGAGATCGGCGCCGCACAGGCCGGCACGCTGATGGGGCCGGCGGCGCTGCGCACCGCCGGGATCGCACGCGTGCTGGAGCAATTGGAGCTTCGCGTCGATGACCACGGTGATCTCTCCATCCCCGCGGTGGTCTCGGACGGGCCGGCGCCCACGAATACGAAGTTCTATGAGGAGGTAAAGACCTGGATCCGCCTGACCTCCGAGCGCGCTTATTGGCTGGCGCAATCGGGCGCGGTGCCGATCTTCATGGGCGGCGATCACTCGCTCTCGATGGGGTCGATCAATGGAGTTGCGCGCTACTGGCAGGAGAAGGGCCGGCCGCTGTTCGCATTGTGGGTCGACGCGCATGCCGACTACAACACGCCCGACACGACGATCACCGGCAACATGCACGGCATGTCGGCCGCCTTCCT
Source organism: Bradyrhizobium sp. Arg237L (assembly GCF_029990105.1). Classification (NCBI taxonomy): domain Bacteria; kingdom Pseudomonadati; phylum Pseudomonadota; class Alphaproteobacteria; order Hyphomicrobiales; family Nitrobacteraceae; genus Bradyrhizobium; species Bradyrhizobium sp. Arg237L. The sequence goes on from NZ_JAQMIL010000126.1 coordinate 4,838, forward strand.
TTGCGGCGAGCCCGGGCTCGACAATCTGCTCGGCGGCCTGCCGCGCGCCTCGATTACACCTGATCAGCTCGACCTGATCGGCACCCGTTCGGTCGACCCGCTGGAGCGCAAGCTGTTGCGCGAACGTCGCGTCACCATCGCCGATATGCGCGCCATCGACGAATTCGGCGTCGCCGTGCTGATCCGCCGCGTGATCGATCGCGTCAAGGCGAGGAACGGCGTGCTGCATGTCTCGTTCGACGTCGACTTCCTCGATCCATCGGTGGCGCCCGGCGTCGGCACCACGGTGCCGGGCGGCGCGACCTACCGCGAAGCGCACCTGATCATGGAGCTATTGCACGATTCCGGACTGGTGCGCTCGGTCGACATTGTCGAGCTCAATCCTTTCCTCGACGAACGCGGCCGTACCGCGCGTGTTGTCGTGGAGTTGATCGGCAGCCTGTTCGGGCTGCAGATCACCGACCGCCCGACACCGACCAATGCGGTGCTGCCGGATTGATATGGGCGAATAGCGAACAGGGAATGGCGAATGGAAGCCATTGCCGACCGAATTCGCTACTCGCCATTCGCCTTTCTATTCGGCCGCGAGCTTCACGTCCGGCGCGGCGGCGCGGACTTCGGCGTCGACCTTGCTCTCGAACTTGGCGAAGTTCTTCTGGAACATGCCGACCAATGCGCGGGCAGTGTTGTCGAACTCGACCTTGTCCTTCCAGGTGTTCACCGGATTGAGGATCTCGCTCGGCACGCCCGGCAGCGCGGTCGGCACTGCGAAACCGAAATATCCGTCGGTGCGGAATTCGACATTGCGCAAGCTGCCATCGAGCGCCGCGGTGAGCAGCGCGCGCGTGACCTTGATCGGCATGCGCGAGCCTACGCCATACTTGCCGCCGGTCCAGCCGGTGTTGACCAGCCAGCAATCGACATTGTGCTGGGCGATCAGGTCACGCAGCATGTTGCCATAGACGGAAGGATCGAGCGGCAGGAACGGCGAGCCGAAGCAGGTGGAGAATTCCGGCTGTGGCTCGGAGCCGAGGCCGCGCTCGGTGCCCGCGACCTTCGCGGTGTAGCCGGACAGGAAGTGATACATCGCCTGCGCCGGCGAGAGCTTCGCGATCGGCGGCAGCACGCCGAAGGCATCGGCCGCCAGCATCACGACGTTCTTCGGATGCGGCGCGCGGCCGGTGCGCGAGGCGTTGGGAATGAAGTCGAGCGGATAGGCGGAACGGGTGTTCTCGGTCTTCGAGCCATCGTCGAAGTCCACCTCGCGGGTATCCTCGTCGAGCACGCAGTTCTCGAGCACCGCGCCGAAGCGCTTGCTCGCGGCATAGATCTGCGGCTCGGCTTCCTTCGACAGCTTGATGCACTTGGCATAGCAGCCGCCCTCGAAATTGAAGACGCCCTCCGGACCCCAGCCATGTTCGTCATCGCCGATCAGCGTGCGGTTGGGATCGGCCGACAGCGTCGTCTTGCCGGTACCCGAGAGGCCGAAGAAGATCGCGCTGTCGCCCTTTGATCCGACATTGGCCGAGCAGTGCATCGGCATCACGCCGCGCGCGGGCAGATAATAGTTGAGCGTGGTGAAGACCGACTTCTTCATCTCGCCGGCATAATAAGACCCGCCGATCAGGACGATCTTGCGGGCGAAATCGATCGCGACAACGTTCTCCGAGCGTACGCCGTGACGTTTGGGATCGGCGCGGAAGCTCGGCATGTCGATGATGGTGAGCTCAGGCACGAAGCTTGCGAGCTCGATCGCCTCGGGGCGGATCAGGAGTGTGCGGATGAACAGCGAATGCCAGGCGAGTTCGGTGAACACGCGTGTCTTGATCCGATAGGTCGGATCGGCGCCGCCATAGAGATCCTGCGCGAACAGCGCCTTGCCTTCGGCGTGTTTCAGGAAGTCCTGATAGAGCGCTTCGAACTGCTCTGATGTGATCGACTGGTTGCCCGCCCACCACATGCTCTTGTCGGTGGTCGCGTCGCGAACGGTGAACTTGTCCTTCGGGCTGCGGCCCGTGAATTCGCCCGTGTCCGCGCAGAGCGCGCCATCGGCCGAGAGCACGGCCTCGCCTGCCGCAAGCGAATATTGATAGAGCTGCGGCGCGCGAAGATTCCAATGCACGCGCTTGAGATTTTTTAAGCCGAATTTGTCGGCGCCAAAGGCACCGTTGTACACGCCCGTGTTTTGCACGAAGAACCTCCTCGAACCCGCGTTTCCCATTGCGCGAATGTCGCTAAACGCGCTCAGTCGCGGTGACCTTTTCCAACAACAAATATAGCCCGAAGGCCCCGGTCCAGCGACCTCATAATGGGGCAATCAGAGCTTGCCAAGCTAGTCCCCGAATTTTGGTTTATTCCAAGGCATCCGCTCCCATGTGGTTCAAGCATTTGCTGCAGCGCAAGGCGGCTTTCTTGCCCATGGATCGCGCGACGATCCGCCGCGATCAATCCATGGCCGACATCTTTGCGATGCACAATTAATGCCATCGAACACGCCGCGCGGTTGTCCATCAACGCGTAGAATACCCGATATGCAGTTTGCGGAGATGAGACATCGGCCTTGTCGCCGGCAATGCCGTTGCACTTGGATCGCACGATCCAATCGGCGATGGGAATTGATTGCACGGCCTCACTCAACGTCGACACGCCATCGTTCGAATTCGACGGCCGTTAAGAATGCGCAGCGCGCGCAAACGTTCCGCGTCGTTGCGCATAAGAAGCATGATGCCAAGCGCGTGGACGACGGCGCTCTCATGATCATGCGCTGCGACGCCGCGCCGCTTGCGCTTACGCTTTTGCGCGCGCATCGCCAGCGAGCCGAACCAGCATCTTGCGCAGCTCCGCAGCATTGCGCACGCGCTCCGGAAATTCTAGCCGCAGCGTCCGCTTGCCCGCCTGCATGTCCATGCCCTCGGGGTCGCAGCCAATGCAGCGCCAATCGGCGCTTTCGGCCCCGAGCAGCCGGGTCGCATAAAGGTCCATGGCGTCGCGGTGAGCCTTGTTCATATGCTCGACGGCCTCAGCTTCAGCCTCCAGCCACCCCTCCGTCCCAGCCAGATCGGTCAGGAACTGTTCGGGCCTGAGATCGACGATCCGGCCGAAGCCCGCGACGAGATGGGTGGCCGAGGGGGCGATCTGGAAGAAGGAGAAATCCTTAAATTCCACAAAGGCTTCCGCGGATGGATGGGCGGCGAGGTAGCGGCGGCGCAGGAGGGCTGCGGCGTCGCCTTCCGCCTGTTCCGCCCGGCCGGCCAGCATGATTCGGGAGCCCTCCAGCGGGTCGCCTTCGGCCCGCTCATCCAGCATCAGCGATACCCGGGGGTCGGCGAGCAGGTTCCCGGTATGGACCGCCAGGCGGGACAGCAGCAGTATCGGGGAACCGTCGGGATGGCTGGCGACGTTAACCAGGGAACAATAGGGATCGCCGGTTCCCGGCATCAGCGTCGCCAAGGCGCCTTGCCGGCTCCTGCGGAGCAGAGAACGAGCCAGTCTGGCGGGGTCAAAATCAGCGATCGGTTGCATCGAAATTACCTAGTAATTGTCTGGCCATGTGGTTGCACTTCGGGGCTTTTTTCGGGTAAACGGGCTCTAGACGGGTCGGACGCGTCCGCGGGGGGCGAGGCGTTTGGCGGAACTCGGTCACACTTCAGCCCACGTTGCATTGCTCGCTGACCGAGTCCGAAGCCCAATTATGCGGCGCATCACCGGAATGCTCGCCGTTTCAGCCAACTGGAAAACTGAAAGCAGGCTCATGCCCACAATCGCCCTGGTCGACGACGACCGCAACATTCTCACCTCTGTCTCGATAGCGTTGGAAGCCGAAGGCTACCGCATCATGACATACACGGATGGTGCGTCGGCGCTCGATGGCTTCCGCACCTCGCCACCGGATCTGGCGATCCTCGACATCAAGATGCCGCGCATGGACGGCATGGAGACTCTGCGACGGCTCAGACAAAAATCCGATCTGCCTGTGATCTTTCTGACCTCCAAGGATGAAGAGATCGACGAATTGTTCGGCCTCAAAATGGGCGCCGACGATTTCATCCGCAAACCATTCTCGCAGCGCCTTTTGGTCGAGCGCGTGAAGGCCGTGCTCCGCCGCGGCCAGCCCAAGGATCCGACCGCCGCTCCAAAGGAGCCGGACACGCGCGCGCTCGATCGCGGCCTGCTCAGGATGGACCCGGAGCGCCACACCTGCACCTGGAAGAACGAGCCGGTGACGCTGACGGTCACCGAATTCTTGATCCTGCAGGCACTGGCGACGCGGCCCGGCGTGGTGAAGAGCCGCAATGCGCTGATGGACGCCGCCTATGACGACCAGGTCTATGTCGACGATCGCACCATCGACAGCCACATCAAGCGGCTGCGCAAGAAGTTCAAGGTGGTCGACGAGGATTTCGAGATGATCGAAACCTTGTACGGCGTGGGGTATCGCTTCAAGGAAGCCTGATCCGCGGCGAAAGCTCCGCTTTGTTAACTGACACGGTCCGAACCTATGGGGTAGGGTGCGGGCCCTATAGCGTGCATGGTAACACCCCTCGTCAACGAACCGGCAGTCCTGCCAGTGCTTGATCGAACGCAGCCCGACCCAGCCCAGACCGTCGAGGACGCCCAGGCGCTCCTCGAGCAGGACCAGTTTGCCGACAAGCCGACCGCAAAGCGCTGGCGGCCGCTGGACTGGCTGAGTCGCGCCGGGCAATTCTTCTTCGCGCTGTCCTTCTCGAGCCTGACCCGCCGCATCGTCTCGCTGAATCTTGCGGGCCTGGTCGCGCTCGTCGCCAGCATCCTTTACCTCTCGCAATTCCGCGCCGGCCTGATCGATGCGCGTGCCCAGAGCCTTCTGGTGCAGGCCGAGATCATCGCCGGCGCCATCGCGGCCTCCGCTACCGTCGAGACCAACACCATCACCATCGATCCGGAGCGGCTGCTCGACCTCAAGCCCGGCGAAAGCTACGGCGTGCCGGACGAATATTCCGACTTCCCGATCAATCCCGAACGCGTCGCGCCGGTGCTGCGGCGGCTGATCTCGCCGACCAAGACGCGCGCCCGCATCTTCGACCGCGAGGGCGGATTGATCCTCGACAGCCGCAGCCTCTACGGCAAGGGCGACGTGTTCAGGATCGAGTTGCCGCCGCCGAACGCCGAGAAACCGGGATTCGCCGAACGGACCACGATCGCGATCCGCACCTGGCTGAACCGCGGCGATCTGCCGCTCTATCGCGAGCTCGGCCCGGAGAACGGTACCGGCTACCAGGAGGTCGCGCAGTCCTTGAACGGCCAGAAGAGCAGCATGGTGCGCGTCAACGATCGCGGCGAGGTGATCGTCTCGGTCGCCGTCCCCGTGCAGCGCTTCCGCGCCGTGCATGGCGCCTTGATGCTCTCCACCCAGGGCGACGACATCGACCAGATGGTGACCGCCGAGCGGCTCGCGATCCTCAAGGTCGGTGGCGTTGCCGCCGCGGTGATGATCGTGCTGTCGCTCCTGCTTGCGAGCACCATTGCCGGCCCGGTGCGGCGGCTTGCCGATGGCGCTGAAAGAGTCCGCCGCCGCATCCAGACCCGCGTCGAGATTCCCGACTTCAGCCGCCGCCGCGACGAGATCGGCCATCTCTCCGGCGCGCTGCGCGACATGACCGACGCGCTCTACAGCCGGATCGAGGCGATCGAGATGTTCGCCGCCGACGTCGCCCACGAGCTGAAGAACCCGCTGACGTCGCTGCGCTCGGCGGTGGAGACGCTGCCCTTGGCGCGCGCCGAAAGCAGCCGCTCCCGCCTGCTCGCCGTGATCGAGCACGACGTCAGGCGGCTCGACCGGCTGATCTCCGACATCTCCGATGCGAGCCGGCTCGATGCCGAGCTGCAGCGCCAGGACATGGCGCCGGTCGATCTGCGCCGCCTGCTGACGACGCTGACCTCGGTCGCCAACGAGACCAAGCTCGGCCACGACGTCGCGGTCGAAGCCCGCTTCGAGGGCCGCAGTCCGACCGACACCTTCGCGGTGCCCGGCCACGACTCGCGGCTCGGACAGGTGATCTCCAACCTGCTCTCCAACGCGCAATCGTTCTCGCAACCGGGCGACAAAGTGCGCATCGTCTGCCGCCGCGTGCGCTCGGAGATCGAGATCGTGGTCGACGACGACGGCCCCGGCATCGGCGAGGACGCGCTGGAGCGCATCTTCGAGCGCTTCTACACCGACCGGCCGCACCAGGGCTTCGGCCAGAATTCCGGACTGGGGCTGTCGATCTCCAAGCAGATCATCGAGGCGCATAACGGACGCATCTGGGCCGAGAACCGGCCCGGTCCCGCTGATGCCGACGGCAAGCCAACGGTCGCTGGCGCGCGCTTCGTGGTCAGGCTGCCGGCGCCATGAGCGCCAGCGTGCATGCATCCGCAGTGCTGGTGGGAGAACGCGCGGTGCTGATCCGCGGCCCGTCCGGTTCCGGCAAGTCGCGCCTCGCCTTCGATCTGATCCTCGCCGGCCGCTCTGGACAGCTTCCGCCGGCCGTCTTGGTCGGCGATGACCGTGTCTATCTCGACACAGCCGGCAAAGAATTGCTGATACGGCCGGTCGCGGAATTGGCCGGGCTGATCGAGATTCGCGGGCTCGGCATCCGCCGCGTTGAGTACACACATGAGGCAATCGTCGGGCTGGTGGTCGATCTCGCCGCCGGCGATCCCGAGCGCCTGCCGCCGCCGGAAGCGCTGCAGACCGAGATAAACGGTGTTTTTTTACCGCGAATCCCCGTCGGAATAGGCTTTTCACCCCTGCTACTGGTTGTCGCAGCATTGACGACAACTGAAAGTTCATGTTCCCGTAATCTCGCGGACGATTGCTTGGGGCAAATCGGTAACCATATCAGCCGCAATATGGCCACTGAATAGACCGGTGCAGACCCGTATTTCTCCGCCCCCAAATTCCGGGAGATAGCCAAGATGCCCTCTTGCGCGGGGCCTCTGGATGGTCAAAGTGGCGCGTTCGTGCGGTGCACCAAGAAGCACCCGCGAGGAGTTTCCGATGATTGGTCTAGTGCTTGTGACCCACGGGCGCCTTGCCGACGAATTCAAGGCAGCGCTCGAACACGTAATGGGCCCACAAAAACAAATTGAAGCAATTACGATCGGAGCCGAAGACGACGCCGATCTATGTCGCAGCGACATCATCGAAGCGGTCAACCGCGTCGATAGCGGCGACGGCGTTGCGATCCTCACCGACATGTTCGGCGGCACGCCGTCGAACCTCGCGATCTCGTGCATGAGCCGGCCCAAGGTCGAAGTGCTCGCAGGCATCAATCTTCCGATGCTGGTGAAGCTCGCGAAGGTTCGCGAAGAGCGGTCGCTGCCCGATGCGATCGCGATGGCCCAGGAAGCGGGCCGCAAATACGTCACCATTGCCAGCCGCGTCCTTGCCGGCAAATGAGCGCCGAGGGCTCGGGCGAAAACGAAGTCGGCCCGACGGTTCCGGCGGGCGCGATCTCCCGTGAACTCCAGATCGTCAACAAGCGCGGCCTGCACGCGCGCGCTTCCGCCAAATTCGTGCAGATGGTCGAGCGCTTCGAGGCCGAGGTCTGGGTGACGCGCGGCAGCGAGACCGTCGGCGGCACCTCGATCATGGGCCTGATGATGCTCGCCGCCGGCCCCGGCACGTCAGTCATCGTCTCCGCCACCGGCCCCGAAGCCGAAGCCGCTCTCGACGCCATCGCCGAACTCGTCGCCAGCAAGTTCAACGAAGAAGGCGTGTAGGCGCGGTCCAATGCCTGCTCTGTAGGATGGGTAGAGCGGAGCGAAACCCATCGCGATGGAGTAAGCCGCGCAAATGATGGGTTTCGCTCCGCTCTACCCATCCTACGATTCTCGCTGTCGTCCCACGAAGGCGGGGACCCATATGTGGACGGCCCCCGTGGCACAAGAGCTTTTGAGGTGATCGGATCGCTTGCATCCATATGT
>NZ_JAQMIL010000127.1:0-12552 GCF_029990105.1 Bradyrhizobium sp. Arg237L
CTGGCCGTTCGCTTTCTATGACATTTATGACTACACCTTCTGGGGCTATCCCTATGATGATGCGTTCTGGGGCTATGGCTATCCGGACCTCTACGCTGGCATCTTCGGCCTTTATGGCTATGACGACTTGATGGGCTATGCGGGCTACCTGCCGCGCTATGCTGGCCGGCGCGGAGGCAACTTCGACACCTATGCCTATGCGCCGTCGAACGGCCGGACCAACCTCGCGCAAATGTGCGGCGACGATAGCCGCGTGATTGCCGGGCTGCCGATCGAGGCATTCCAGAATGCAATCCAGCCGAACGAGGCACAGCGCGCCGCGCTCGAAGAACTCGCCAACGCTTCGGAAAAGGCGGCTGCAGCCCTCAAGACCTCCTGCCCCACCGACGTTGCGCTCACGGCGCCGGGCCGGCTTGCAGCGATGCAGCAGCGCATCGAAGCGATGATCGTCGCGGTGCAGACGGTGCAAGGGCCGCTCGAGAAGTTCTACGGCCTCCTGAGCGATGAGCAGAAGGCGCAGATCAATGCACTTTCGACGACACGCCAGCGTCCGGGCCGAACCGCGGCGAGAGCCGGCCCGACCGGACCAGCCTGCGATGTGACGCAACCGGCGCTGAGCGAGTGGCCGACCGCCACAATCGATCAATCGGTCAGGCCGACCGACCAGCAGCGCCAATATCTTGACGCGCTTCAGGGCGCCGCTGCCCAGGCCGCGGACACGCTGAAGGCATCGTGTCAGATCCGGCCGGAGGACGCGCTGACGCCGCCGGCACGCCTTGCAGCCGTCGCCCGGCGGCTCGACACGATGCTGCAGGCGGTGAAGACCGTGCGCACGGCGATGGATGACTTCTATGGATCGCTGACCGACGAGCAGAAAGCGGCCTTCGATGCGATCGGTCCGCAGCAGGCTGGCGGGCGTCGATACGTCCGCGGGCGCGCGTGATCCGGCGTTCGCCGGCGGCTTACATCTGCCGCTCGACCAGCTTCAGCTTGAGCTCGGCGATCGCTTCCGAGGGGTTGAGGCCCTTGGGGCAGGCCTTGGCGCAATTCATGATGGTGTGGCAGCGATAGAGCCGGAACGGGTCCTCGAGATTGTCGAGCCGTTCGCCGGTGGCCTCATCGCGGCTGTCGGTGACCCAGCGGGTTGCCTGCAGCAGCGCGGCGGGGCCGAGGAAGCGCTCGCTGTTCCACCAGTAGCTCGGGCACGAGGTCGAGCAGCAGGCGCAGAGGATGCACTCATAGAGGCCGTCGAGCTTCTCGCGGTCCTCGTGGCTCTGCTTCCATTCCTTCTGCGGCGTCGGCGTGACCGTCTTCAGCCACGGCTCGATCGAGGCATATTGCGCGTAGAAATTGGTGAGGTCGGGGACGAGGTCTTTCACCACCGGCTGGTGCGGCAGCGGGTTGACCTTCACCGCGCCGTCTTTCACGTCGTGCATCGACTTGGTGCAGGCGAGCGTGTTCTGGCCGTCGATGTTCATGGCGCAGGAGCCGCAGACGCCCTCGCGGCAGGAGCGGCGGAAGGTCAGCGTCGGATCGATGTGGTTCTTGATCCAGATCAGGCCGTCCAAGACCATCGGCCCGCAATCGTTGGTGTCGACATAATAGGTGTCGACGCTCGGATTCTTGCCGTCGTCCGGATTCCAGCGATAGATCTTGAACTCGCGCGTCTCGGTCGCGCCGGCCGGCTTCGGCCAGGTCTTGCCGCCTGAGATCTTCGAGTTCTTCGGAAGCGCGAATTCAACCATGCTTGCAAGCCTTCGCTGTCGTCATCAATACACACGCGCCTTGGGCGGGATGTACTGCACGTCGTTGGTCATCGTGTAATCGTGCACCGGGCGGAACTCGATCGTGGTGTTGCCCTTCTGATCGAGCCAGGCCAGCGTGTGCTTCATCCAGTTCTTGTCGTCACGATCAGGGAAATCCTCGCGCGCATGCGCGCCGCGGCTCTCGGTGCGGTTGGCCGCCGAATCCATGGTGACGACGGCCTGCACGATCAGATTGTCGAATTCCAGCGTCTCGATCAGATCGGAATTCCACACCAGCGAGCGGTCGGAGACCGAGATGTCGCCAATGCCGCCATGCACCTTGTGGATCAGGTTCTTGCCTTCCTGCAGCACTTCGCCGGTGCGGAACACCGCGCAATTGGTCTGCATCACATGCTGCATGCTGTCGCGCAGCTTGGCGGTCGGCGTGCCGCCCGAAGCATTTCGGAAATGGTCGAGCCGGCCCAGCGCCAGGTCGGCGGAATCCCTCGGCAATTCCGGCTGCTTGCCGTTGGCCGTCAGTTTCTCGGCGCAGCGCAGCGCAGCAGCCCGGCCGAACACCACGAGGTCGATCAGCGAGTTGGAGCCGAGCCGGTTGGCGCCATGCACGGAGACGCAGGCCGCTTCCCCGATCGCCATCAGGCCGGGCACCACTGCATTGTCGTCGCCGTCCCGCTTCGTCAGCACTTCGGCGTGGAAGTTGGTGGGGATGCCGCCCATGTTGTAGTGCACCGTCGGCACGATCGGGATCGGCTCGCGGGTGACGTCGACATTGGCGAAGATGCGCGCCGATTCGGAGATGCCAGGCAGCCGCTCCTGCAGCACCTTCGGATCGAGATGATCGAGGTGCAGGTAGATGTGGTCCTTCTTCTTGCCGACGCCGCGGCCTTCGCGGATCTCGATGGTCATCGCGCGCGAGACCACGTCGCGCGAGGCGAGGTCCTTGGCGGAAGGCGCATAGCGCTCCATGAAGCGCTCGCCCTCGGAGTTGACGAGATAGCCGCCTTCGCCGCGGGCGCCCTCGGTGACGAGGCAGCCGGCGCCGTAGATGCCGGTCGGGTGGAACTGCACGAACTCCATGTCCTGCAGCGGCAGGCCGGCGCGCAGCACCATGCCGCCGCCGTCGCCGGTGCAGGTATGCGCCGAGGTGCAGGAGGCGTAGGCGCGGCCATAGCCGCCGGTGGCGAGAATCGTGGTCTGGGCACGGAAGCGGTGCAGCGTGCCGTCGTCGAGCTTGATCGCGATCACGCCGCGGCAGACGCCCTGGTCGTCCATGATCAGGTCGATGGCGAAGAACTCGATGAAGAACTCGGCCGCGTGCCGCAGCGACTGGCCGTACATCGTGTGCAGCATCGCGTGGCCGGTGCGGTCGGCGGCGGCGCAGGTGCGCTGCGCCTGGCCCTTGCCGTAGTCGATCGTCATGCCGCCGAACGGACGCTGGTAGATCTTGCCGTCCTCGGTGCGCGAGAACGGCACGCCCCAATGCTCGAGCTCGTAGACCGCCTCCGGCGCGTTACGCACCATGTATTCAATCGCGTCCTGGTCGCCGAGCCAGTCCGACCCCTTGACGGTGTCGTACATGTGCCAGCGCCAGTCGTCCTGATGCATGTTGCCGAGCGAGGCCGAGATGCCGCCTTGTGCTGCGACCGTGTGCGAGCGGGTCGGAAACACCTTGGTGATGCAGGCTGTGCGGAGGCCCGCTTCCGAGCAGCCGACCACCGCGCGCAGGCCGGCGCCGCCGGCGCCGACCACGACGACGTCGTAGGTGTGGTCTTCGATCGGATAGGCTTTGCCGTTCGTGGCCGGGCCACTGCCATTGGTGGCCTTGCCGTTACCTTCAGCGGCCATAGGTCATACTCCCGAGGATAATTTAAGGAGCGCGTAGATCGAGGCCAAGGCCACCGCAGCGCAGAAGAAATTGTTGGCCATGATGCTGGCGAGCTTCAGCTTCTCGTTATGCACATAGTCCTCGATCACGACCTGCATGCCGATCTTCATGTGCCAGGTGCTGGCGACGATGAAGAGCAAGAGGATGATCGCGATCGGCAGCGAGCCGAGGATCTGTGCCGCGCCGGCGTGGTTGCGGCCGACCAGCGTCAGGATCACGAACAGCACCGGCACGATCAGCAGCGTCATCGCCATCGCGGTGAGGCGCTGGCGCCAGAAATCGGTGGTGCCGGAATGCGAGGCGCCGAGATTGCGGACGCGGCCGAGCGGCGTGCGCATCGAGGAACGAGAGTCGCTCATCGTCCGCCTCCGATCGCGTAAGCGATGATCCAGATCAGCACGGTGAGCACGATGCCGCCGATCAGCGCGGCCCAGGTCAGGGCCTCCCGTTCATTGGCCTTGAAGCCGTAGCCCAGGTCCCACACGAAATGCCTGATGCCGCTGAGCAGATGGTGCATCAGCGCCCAAGTGTAGCCGAACACGATCAGCTTGCCGATGAAGCTGCCGGTGAAAGCCTGCAGATTGGCGTAGGCGCTGGGGCCCGAAGCCGCCGCGATCAGCCACCAGGCGAGCAGCAGCGTGCCGACATAAAGCGCTATTCCCGTGGCGCGGTGGACGATGGAAAGCGCCATCGTCAGGGTCCAGCGATAGGTCTGTATATGGGGCGAGAGCGGTCGTTCGATCCTGGCGGTCATCAGCGGCTTTGAGTTTGGTGGGACCGCGGCCGGCCCATCGGGGAACGCGGTAGATAAATTCTATTTACGGAGTCGAACCTTACAGCGCAACGGCCAAATGCCTGCAAAACGAACGGGTATTCATTGCTACATCATTGATGAAGCAAGCCGATCGGAGGCTTGGTATACCAGGGCGGTCGGCCCAGACCAAGAAGCGAATTCTGATTCGATTATAAGGTTGCGGCGACATGCGCGCCGAACGGATCGACGGCTCGCCAACGTTCGACGAGATAATCGACAAATGCCCGGGTCTTTGGCGACGCAAGCCGCGATGGCTGAAACACCAGGTGCAATGGCGTCGGCGGCGGCTCGTAGTTCGCGAGGATGCGCCGCAAGCTGCCGGCCCTGATATCGGCGTCGACCTGCCATGACGGCACGCGCACAATGCCCGCGCCTTCCTTCGCCGCCACGGCAAGCGCATCGAGGCTATTCATCCAGAGCCGACCGGATATGCGGATTTTGCGGTCTGCCTTCGCGCTCTCCGCGAAGCGCCACTCGGCGCTGCCGGGCGCATCGGAGAACACGAGACAGTCATGACCAGCGAGGTCGCGCGGCGTCTGCGGCACGCCGCGGCGCGCGAGGTAGGTGGGTGAGGCGCATACGATCATCCTGAGGTCGGCGAATTTGCGCGCGACCAGTTGCGAATCCCGCAAGCGGCCGACACGGACCGCCAGATGGATGTCTTCCTCGACCATGTCGACGGCGCGATCGACCAGCAGCAGATCGACTGACAGCAACGGATAGCGGCGCAGGAATTCGCCGAGCAGAGGCGCGATCACGAGCCGCCCCATCAGGCTGGGGCAACTGACGCGAATCCGTCCCGAGGGCTCGTGACGGTTGCGCGACAACGCGGCTTCGATTTCCTTGACCTCGCCGAGGATCGATTTCGCGCGCTCATAGAGGATCCGGCCATCATCGGTCAGCGCGAGCTGCCGCGTGGTGCGCAATAGCAGCCTGGTGCCGAAATGCTGCTCCAGCGCGGAGATCTGGCGGCTGACCGAGGTCAGCGAGCTCGGAAGCGAGCGGGCCGCCGCCGAGAGGCTGCCCGTCTCCACCGCGCGGACAAAGGTCGCCATGGCCGAAAGCTGGTCCATCCGATCCTTCCGAAATTCGGGAAGGTACCCACCGAGCAGGCTAGATACTCCCGCCTTCGACAAGGGTCTAGGCTTCGCGGAGCCGTCATACGGAGGAATTTGAGATGGGATGGAGTACCGGCTTCGTATCGCATCCCAGGACGATGCGTCTGATTCACAACTGGTCGGCCGATGGCCTGATCGGTCCTGTTGTTTTCTCGGTTACGGGGCTGTTGCTCGATGGGGCGGCGATGCTGGCTCAGGCCGGCGATCGATACCCTTCGGCCTTCGGGTTGGGCCTGATCCTCGTGGCGCCAGCCGTGGCGGCTCTGGCGGCCTTGCGCGTGCACGGCCGCAGAGACTAAACGCTGACGCAAGGAGCATCATGGCTGGCCTCGATCTCACTGAACTCCTCGAACTCGCATTGCTACTGATCGCGGTTGGCGCCCTGTCCGGCTTTCTCGCCGGCCTGTTCGGCATCGGCGGCGGCGCGATCTTGGTGCCGGTGTTCTACGAATGCTTCCGTCTGGCCGGCGTGCCGGTGGAGGTGCGGATGCCGCTCTGCATTGGCACCTCGCTCGCCGTCATCATCCCGACCTCGATCAGCTCGTTTCGCGCTCATTACCGGCGCGGCGCTGTCGACATGGAGGTGCTGAAGCGCTGGTGGATCCCGATCGTGCTCGGCGTCCTCGCCGGTAGCGTCACCGCGCGATTTGCGCCGGAGCGGCTGTTCAAGATCGTGTTCGTGATGGTGGCGTGGTCGGCGGCCGCGCGGCTGTTATTGGCGCGCGAAGGCTGGAAGTTCGGCGACGAACTGCCGAAGGGCTTCCTGATGCGCGTCTATGGCTTCTTCGTCGGCCTGCTCTCGACCTTGATGGGCATCGGCGGCGGCCTGTTCGCCAATCTATTAATGACCTTCTACGGCCGCCCGATCCATCAGGCGGTCGCGACCTCCTCGGCGCTGGCGGTGCTGATCTCGATTCCCGGCGCGCTCGGCTATGTCTATGCCGGCTGGCCGGCCGCGGCGCACTTTCCCGATGTCCTGGCGCTGCAGGTGCCGTTCGCGCTTGGCTATGTCTCGCTGATCGGCGCCATCCTGGTGATGCCGACCACGCTGGTCACGGCCCCGCTCGGCGTGAAGGTCGCGCATGCGCTATCAAAGCGGGCGCTGGAGATGGCGTTCGGCGCCTACCTCTTCATCGTCGGTGGCCGGTTCGTGATAAGCCTCGTGAGCGGGCAGTAGTCCCGTAGCCCGGGTGGAGCGCAGCGCAACCCGGGGATACCGAGTCAGCATCTGCCGACGGTCCCGGGTTACGCTGGCGCTCCACCCGGGCTACGGCGCTAGTCCTTCAATCGCACTTCGCTGTAGCGCCACATGCGGATATCGCCGACACCTTCGATGCGATTCGAATCGGCGAGGACTTTCAATCGTGCAGCGATCGCCTCATGGCTGATCGGCACGCTAAGCTCCTGGCAGCGCCCTTCGACCAGAATGATCATCCTTGCGGTCTTCTGCCACTGTGGCTTCAACAACGAGAATATGATGCTGTCGAAATCCGCTTCGGTCAGGGACGGCGGGAGACGCACCTGGCTCCACTCGAGCCTGCTGTCCACGGTGGGGATTTCTTCATCAACTACCGGCGGCTCCAAGTCCGGATACTGATCATAGATCGGTGCAAGCAGCTTCTGTTGCAAAGCTGCGACAACCTCTTGAAGCAAGTCCTCGAGCTTTAGTCGCTCATCTTTGCCGAGACCGGCAATGGCCATCCTTGCGTCGTCCATCGCCTGATAGGCATCGAGTAAGTGTTCGTTAATTCGGACGGCTTGTTTGCGGTTCATTATTTCAACGCGACGTTCTTGCGCCCCTACTTCTTCGTATAGATATCCTTATACGTATCCCGCAGAATGTTCTTCTGCACTTTGCCCATGGTGTTACGCGGCAGTTCGTTGACGATGAACACCCGCTTCGGCATCTTGAATTTTGCCAACCGCCCCTCGAGGCCGTTCAGCACCGCGGATTCATCGACCGTGGCGCCGGGCTGGCGCACCACGACGGCGGTGACGCCTTCGCCGAAATCGGCGTGCGGCACGCCGATCACGGCGGATTCGACCACGCCGGGCATGCCGTCGATCTCGGTCTCGATTTCCTTGGGATAGACGTTGAAGCCCCCCGAGATCACGAGGTCCTTGCCGCGGCCGAGGATGTGCACATAGCCCTTGGCGTCGATCTTGCCGAGATCGCCGGTGATGAAGAAGCCGTCGTCGCGGAATTCGGCCTTGGTCTTTTCCGGCATCCGCCAATAGCCCTTGAACACGTTCGGCCCCTTGACCTCGATCACGCCGATGGTCTCGGGCGGCAGCACCTTGCCGGTCTCAGGGTCGGAGACGCGCGCGGAGACGCCGGGCAGGGGGAAGCCGACCGCGCCGGGCACGCGCTCGCCGTCATAGGGGTTGGAGGTGTTCATGTTGGTCTCGGTCATGCCGTAGCGCTCGAGCACGGCATGACCGGTGCGGGCGGACCATTCGCGGTGGGTGTCGGCCAAAAGCGGCGCCGAGCCCGAAACGAACAGCCGCATGTGCCTCGTCGTCTCCTTGTTCAGCGCGGGGTTCTGCAGGAGACGCGTGTAGAAGGTCGGCACGCCCATCAGCACGGTGGCGCGTGCCATCAGCTTGACGATCAGGTCCGGATCGAACTTCGGCAGGAAGATCATCGAGGCGCGCGCGAACAGCGTCACATTGCTGGCCACGAACAGGCCATGGGTGTGATAGATCGGCAGCGCGTGGATCAGCACGTCATCCCTGGTGAAGCGCCAGTAGTCGACCAGCGACAGCGAGTTCGAGGCGAGATTGTCGTGGCTCAGCATCGCGCCCTTGGAGCGGCCGGTGGTGCCCGACGTATAGAGGATGGCGGCGAGATCATCATTGCCGCGCGCGACCGTCTTGAACTCCGGGCTCGCTTTGTCGGCGGCCTCCGTCAGCGAGCCCTTGCCGTCGGCACCCAGCGTCTCGACCTTGGCGCCGACTTTCGCGGCGATCGCGCCGATGCCTTCGGCCTTGGAAGGGTCGCACACCACCAGCGACGGCTCGGCATCGGTGATGAAATAGTCGAGCTCGTTCAGCGTATAGGCAGTGTTGAGCGGCAGATAGACCGCGCCAGCGCGCACGGTCGCGAGATAAAGCACAAGGCCCTGCACCGATTTTTCGGTTTGCGCCGCGACACGGTCGCCGACCTTGACACCGCGCGAAACCAGCACGTTCGCCATCTGACCGGTGCGCGCGATCAGGTCCGCATAGCTGATCTTCGTGCCGTCGAGTTCTTCGATCGCAAGCCGGCTTGGATCGCCGAGACCATCGAACAGGCGGGAAAACAGGTTGGCGTTGGCGGCGGTGTTCATGCAACATCCCCTGAAGGGCGGAAAGGCCGGGAAAATCCGGCGGCTGGCTTAGCAAAAACGCCCTTTGGAAAGCAACGGAGACAGTTTGCATGACAAATAATGGGAAACGCGTGGCCTGGGTGACGGGCGGCGGCACCGGGATTGGCGA
This sequence comes from Bradyrhizobium sp. Arg237L, assembly GCF_029990105.1. Lineage (NCBI taxonomy): Bacteria > Pseudomonadati > Pseudomonadota > Alphaproteobacteria > Hyphomicrobiales > Nitrobacteraceae > Bradyrhizobium > Bradyrhizobium sp. Arg237L. Next base: position 9,061 of record NZ_JAQMIL010000127.1, read on the forward strand.
GGCCGGGGCGGAATTCCTGGCGGCTGACGGCTGGACGGTGGTGGTCTCGGGCCGCCGCAAGGAGGAGCTGGACCGGGTGGTCGCCAACATCGCCAAGAAGGGCGGCAAGGCCGAGGCTATCCCACTGGACGTCAGCAACAAGGACGAGGTCAACAAGGCCGCCGAGCAGATCCTCGGCCGCCACGGCCGCATCGACCTCCTGGTCAACAGCGCCGGCATCAACGTGCCGAAGCGGAGCTGGGCCGACATGGAGCTGGAAGGCTGGGACAAACTGGTCGAGATCAATCTCAACGGCGTGCTCTACTGCATGCATGCGGTGCTGCCGGCGATGCGCAAGCAGCAGGATGGCTGCATCATCAACGTCGCCTCCTGGGCCGGACGCCATGTCTCGAAGATGCCGGGGCCGGCCTACACCACGACCAAGCATGCGGTGCTGGCGCTGACCCATTCCTTCAACATGGATGAATGCGCCAACGGCCTGCGCGCCTGCTGTCTCTCGCCCGGCGAGGTCGCGACGCCGATCCTGAAACTGCGCCCGGTCGTGCCGAGCGAAGCCGAGCAGGCCAGGATGCTGCAGCCCGAGGACGTCGGCCGCACCATCGCCTTCGTCGCCAGCCTGCCGCCGCGGGTCTGCGTCAACGAGATCCTGATCAGCCCGACCCACAACCGCGGCTTCCTCCAGACGCCTGCGAGCCGGGATTAGGCGCTGGTCCCCTGTAGCCCGGATTACGCTACGCTCCATCCGGGCTACGGATCTCGGGCGCCCGTTTCGTAGGGTGGGCAAAGCGCAGCCCCACGGCGACGCCCGTGGATAGTTTCAGCCATCACGATAAATTATCCCGCGAAACCACATCCAAAACCCTCCCGTAGCTGCGGCCAACGACGGCGCAATCGAATAGCCGCACCGTCGTTGCCTTTCATCCCGGCGGCGGCTCCGCCGGTCATTGTTAGCCAAACGGGAGATTGTCCATGTCGAAACGTACAGCACTTCTCGCCGCCGCAGCGTTCAGCGCGCTGGCGCTCACCGCGACCGTGATGGCGCCGGTTCGCGCCGAGGAAAAGACCGTGATGGTAGGCGGCGCCGCGATGTTCCCGTCCAGGAACATCATCCAGAACGCGGTCAATTCCAAGGATCACACAACCCTCGTCGCCGCGGTGAAGGCCGCCGGTCTCGTGGGCACGTTGGAAGGCAAGGGCCCGTTCACGGTGTTCGCGCCGACCAATATGGCGTTCGGCAAACTGCCGGCCGGCACCGTCGAAACCCTGGTCAAGCCGGAGAACAAGGCGACGCTGACCAAGATCCTGACCTACCACGTCGTGCCCGGGAAGTATGAGGCCTCCAGCCTTGCCGACGGCAAGAAGCTCAGGACCGTCGAGGGCGAGGAACTGACCGTGAAGAAGCAGGATGGCAAGGTCTCGATCGGCGACGCCAAGGGCAATTGGTCGACGGTGACGATCTCGAACGTCAACCAGTCGAACGGCGTGATCCATGTGGTCGACACCGTGTTGATGCCCGCCTCGTAACCCCGCGCGCGCCTGTTTCATCCCCCAGACAGGCAGCGTGAGACCAGCGAGCCGGGGAAACCCGGCTCGCTTTTTTGTGACCGCGATGCGCCGTTCGTATCGCATTGGTACCAGGTGTCGCGGTAACAAGGCCCCGATCCGGGCGTATAAATACGTAACGAATTCCGAGCAGGAACAGCCATGTCGAGCCTTGCAGTCCGCGACGAGCACGCAGCCCCAGTCAGCAGCACGACCAAGATGATCCAGCCCGCCTGGGTGCGGATCGCGCACTGGGTCAACGCGGTGGCGATGATCCTGATGATCATGTCGGGCTGGCAGATCTACAACGCCTCACCCCTGTTCAACTTCACCTTCTCCCGCAGCATCACGCTCGGCGGCTGGCTCGGCGGCGCGCTGCTCTGGCACTTTGCCGCGATGTGGCTGTTGATGGTCAATGGCCTGGTCTATCTCGTCCTTGGCTTCGTCACCGGCCGCTTCCGCAGGAAGCTGCTGCCGATTACGCCGGCGGGCGTGATCTCGGACACCAAGGCGGCGCTGACCCTCAAGCTCTCGCACGACGATCTCGCCAAGTACAATTACGTGCAGAAGCTGCTGTATGCCGGCATCATCATCGTCGGTGTGATCATCGTGCTGTCGGGCCTGTCGATCTGGAAGCCGGTGCAGTTGCAGTGGCTGACCGCGCTGTTCGGCGGCTACGACGTGGCGCGCTATGTCCATTTCATCTGCATGGCGCTGATCGTCGCCTTCCTCGTTGTTCACGTCGCGCTCGCGATCCTGGTGCCGAGGAGCCTGCGCGCCATGATCATCGGGCGCTAGGCATGATCCCGAAAAGTGGGAACCGATTTTCGGAAAAGATCATGCCGAAAAAAGTAGTTCAAGGAGAAAGACCATGGGTCGCATGCGCAAGCTCCTGATCCCCGGCGTCGACAAGAAGCTGCTGGTCAAGGACGCCGTGAAGCTGATGCCGGATCTGACACGCCGGCGTTTCATCACCGGCGGCGCCAGCCTGGGGGCGCTGACGCTGCTCACGGGCTGCGACGTCATCGACAGCTCCTCGGCGGAAACGATGCTGGCGCAGGTTTCGAAGTTCAACGATGCGGTGCAGGCCTGGATGTTCAATCCGAATGCGCTGGCGCCGACCTTTCCTGAAAGCGCCATTACAAAACCGTTTCCGTTCAACGGCTATTACGATCTCGACGACGCGCCCGATATCGACGGCAAGGATTGGAAGCTGGAGGTGCGCGGCCTGGTCGAGAACAACAAGCCGTGGACGCTGGAGGAGCTCTACAAGCTGCCCCAGGTCAAGCAGGTCACGCGCCATATCTGCGTCGAGGGCTGGAGCGCAATCGGCAGTTGGACCGGCACGCCGCTGCGCGATTTCTTAAAGCTCGTCGGCGCCGACACGCGCGCGAAATATGTCTGGTTCCAGTGCGCCGACAAGGACGGCTACAACTCGCCGCTGGACATGCCGACCGCGCTGCACCCGCAGACCCAGATGACCTTCAAATTCGCCGACGAGATCCTGCCGCGCGCCTACGGCTATCCGATGAAGATCCGGGTGCCGACCAAGCTCGGCTTCAAGAACCCGAAATACGTGATCTCGATGCAAGTCACCAACGACTACAAGGGCGGCTACTGGGAAGACCAGGGCTACAATTCGTTTAGCGGAAGCTAGCTCCGCTCCTCATCCCGAGGAGCCGCGCCAGCGGCGTCTCGAGGGACGGGCCGCGGGCTCCTCACTCTCCGTCATTCCGGGGCGCGCGCAGCGCGAGCCCGGAATCCATTTCGCCGCATGCTCTGCGGTTGAATGGATTCCGGGCTCGTCCTTCGGACGCCCCGGAATGACGGCGGAGAAAAATTCGCCAGCGATTCCAAAGTGATTTGCCTCGTCCAGTCATCGCGCAAAAAACATTCCGCTTTCGCCGTCGGGCAAATCAGTGATTTAACTCCGCGCGTCTCACCCGAATG
>NZ_JAQMIL010000128.1:0-12018 GCF_029990105.1 Bradyrhizobium sp. Arg237L
CCGTGCTTTTTGTTGCACGGGACCCATGGGTGCAACCGGCACCCGGCTTTCCCTGCGCCCTCTATTCGATGGGAGGGTGGAAAGTGACGCAAACCTCGGGCGCAAAGCGTCGCGAGAACGCGAACTCACATCCCCACGCTGTTTGACATTTGAATCAGAACCCATCCCCGTCATTGCGAGCGTAGCGAAGCAATCCATCGCGCCACTTGCGGAGGCATGAATTGCTTCGCTTCGCTCGCAATGACGAGGAAAGAGTGGTGCGCTAAAATGCGGATCTGTAGGGTGGGCAAAGCGACTACATACACCACTGCTCAAACCAGCACAGGCGGAAGCGTGCCCACCATTCACGATCGCGGACGTGGAGAGATGGTGGGCACGCTACGCTTTTCCCACCCTACAATTGCTACGCAATCACCAGATCGCAATACGCATAACTATCGCGTTGCACCCATTCGCCTGTGGTGACTGCGATCCGGTGCGAGAACATCGGGCCTGCGACCACGCAGGTATGAAACTCGCCGTTCTCGCCGCATGGATCGACGCCATCGGCCGTGGCATCAGTCGAACAGCCCACGCGGCTGGGCCGATTGCGCCGGCCGTGCGCGCCTGCGCTGCTTCTGGGGCGGCGGTGCTGCCGCCGACGGTGCTGCGGGCAACGCGCCGATCCGACGCAGCGCCGCTTCCGCCGCCCGCTCGCCGCTCTCCCAGGCGCCGTCGACCGTGCCCCACAAGGTGTCATGCGTGGCTTCGCCGGCGAAATACATGCAGCCGACCGGATCGATCAGCGCTCTTCGTGCGGCCTGCCCGCCCGGCGCGGCCACCGACATCGCGCCCAGTATATAGGGCGAAGCGTTCCAGCGCGTCGCGCTCGACTTCTTGATCCCGGCCACCGCATCACTGCCGAACAGCTTCTTCAGCCATTCCGTCGCAAACGCGACCATCGCCTGCTCGCCGTCTGCCGAGAGATCGCGGCCGAACGAGCCCGCGACGTCGATGGTGCACAGGGATGAACCGCCAATATTGGCATAGAGCAGCGCGGTGCGCATCGAATTGCTCTGCTCGATCAGGACATCGTCGCGCGCAAGCCCCAGCGGATTGCCGGGCAACTGCAGCGCGATGCGGTCGTAGCTGCCGAGGCCGAGCTTTGCGACCGCATCGACCACGCGCTTGGGAAGTTCGGAATCGAACTTGAGCTTGCCGGCCGCGAGCACGTTGGTCGACACCGTGATGATCGCGGCGCGCGCGAGGACCTTGCCCGAGGGCGTGTTCACCTCGACGTCGCGGTTGCTGTAGGAGATGCGGGTGGCGGGCGTCGACAATGCCACCGGCAACTGCGCGCCGAGCTTCGCAATCAGCGTGCCGAGCCCCTGCCGGCTGGCGATTGCGTTATCGCGATCCTGCGCCCGCGCCTTGTCGACGACCGAGACCTCCTTGAGGTCCTTGCCGGTGAAACTGGCGCCGAGCACGAACTCCGCCGTGCCGGCCCAATCGCCGAGCTCCTTTGGCAGCACCGAGGCACAGGACACGTCGCTCCTGCGCGCGGCATCGTCGATCGCGCGATTGGCGCGCACCAGCGCGGCCAGGAATTCCTCGGTCTCGCCGGGACGCGCATTGCGGCGGCCGATCCGGATCTTCTCGCCCGATGGCGCGGGCATCAGCTCGAGCCCCGCGGTCCGCGCGAGGCGGATCATCGGATTGGTCTCGGGATTGTGCGCCCAGCGCGCGCCGCGATCGAACGGGACCTCGAAGGTCGAGCTGTCGGTCTGGCAACGGCCGCCGATCTGGCTCGACGCTTCCAGCACGATCACCTTGCGGCCCGCCGCCAGTACTCGCCGCGCCGCAGCAATGCCGGCAGCGCCCGCGCCGATGACCACGATGTCGGCATCGCGCGCCGGCGGCGCGGCTCCAGCGGGGCCGGCAAGGAGCGGAGTGGCGGCAATGCCTGCGGACGCCGACAAGAAGTTGCGGCGGGTGATCGTCATATCATGGTTTCCGCAGGCTTGAAGCAAATGGGAACAGTCCGCGAACCTTGCCGCATCTCATGCGGCGCAGCAACCATCATGGTGAATCAATCATGATTGATCGGCTGCGTCGATGAACTAAATTGCAACCGCTCGCGACCATGATAAGGAACCAAAAAGCGGAAGGGCAAGCCGCGCAGGGGGAAACATTTATGGGCGTCATGCTCGACACGATCGGCAAAGTGATCGCGGGCTACCTGGAGAAGGAAATCCCGGGGTACGAGCCGTTCACGCCGAGCGATCCGGAGCATCTGCGCGGCGTGATCCAGCCTGGCGATGTCCTGCTGGTCGAAGGCAACAACCGCATTTCCGGCATCATCAAATACCTCACGCAATCGACCTGGTCGCATGCCGCGCTCTATGTCGGTCCGGTCGACGGTGCCCGCGAGCCTGACGGCGAGCCGCATGTGCTGATCGAGGCCAATATCGGCGAAGGCGTGACCGCCGCGCCGCTGTCGAAATATTTCCCCTATCATACCCGCCTCTGTCGCCCGGTCGGCCTGTCCTACGAGGACCGCGAGACGGTGTGCCGCTACGCCATCAACCGGATCGGCTTCGGCTACGACACCAAGAACATCGTCGACCTCGCGCGCTATCTGTTCCCGCTGCCGGTGCCGCAGCGCTGGCGACGGCGGATGATCGCGCTCGGCTCGGGCGATCCCACCAAGATCATCTGCTCGGCACTGATCGCACAGGCCTTCGATGCCGTGCGCTATCCCATCTTGCCCAGGATCACGCGCACCTCGAGCCGCAGAGCGCGGCGCGAGATCCTGCATATCCGTGACTCCTCGCTCTACATGCCGCGCGACTTCGACATCTCGCCCTATTTCGAAGTCGTCAAACCCACCATCGTGCACGGCTTCGACTACACCGCCCTGCACTGGGCCGACAAGCAGAAGCCGCTCGAGGAGGTGGCGGGCGAATTCAGTGTGTTTCACGAAAAGTCGCCGCCGCTTGTTCCTGAAACGCCTGACCAGGAAACGCCGCTTCCGGTGGCGACTGAAGATGCGGAAGTGAAGGCGCCGGAGCTCGCGGCCTGATTTCGCTAAAAGCGCGCAGCCAGTGTCAGGCGGACCGCGAGCGGTTCGGCCGGGTGGATGTGGCGGTCGGTGACGCCATCGATCGGCTCGCCCGGCAGGCGCGACAGATAGTAATATTCGATCTGGTTGGTGTTGGCATTGAAGAGGTTGAGCACGTCGAGCTGCAACCGCATGCCATTGTCGAACTGATAGCCGGCGCGAGCGTTGAAGATCAGCGAGGATTGCGAGCGCACGCTGTCATCCTCGATCAGCGGGCGCGGCCCGAAATAGCGCGCGGTCAGGGCGCCAAACCAACCGGTCTCACGGCCGAATGTCACGGCGCCGCTGGCGATCCAGGCCGGCGCGCCCGGAATGAAATTGCCGACCGGGTCGAAATCGGTGAAGCGGGCGCGGGTATAGGCGAGATCGACATCGAGGCGCATCCACGGCAACGGCCTGTACTGATTGGTCCACTCGATGCCGACGCGCCGGCTCGGACGGCTCGCCTCGGTGGTGCCGGCGTCGCCGACGAACAGGAGTTCGGAATCGAAGTCGAGCACGAACACCGCAAGCGAGCTGGTCAGGCCTTCGATCGCCTTGGTGCGGATTCCAACCTCGGCGCCCTTGGAGCGAACCAGCAGCGGCACGCGATCGAGCGGCGTCACCTTGTCGGTGGGATCAACGGTGATCGTCGCGCCGCGGATGTCGTTCGAGTGCAGGCCGTAGCCGGCATTGCCGTAGAATTCGGTCTTGTACCACGGGCCCAGCACGATGCCGGCCTTTGGGCTGGTCATTGCGGCCTGCGCGTTGCCGGAATTTTGCGGCGTGTCGCTGAAGACGTGGCCCGCAAAGAAATCCTCGCGGATGCCGACCGTGGTACGCAGCCAGTCGGTCCAGCGCGCGGTGGTGTCAGCCCACAGGCCGACGTTCCCCTCTTGCACGCGGTCCTGGCGCACGGTCGAGAGCGCCTCGCGCTGGAAGGTCTTGGACAGGCCGACCTCGATATCGTCGCCACGCGTCTGCAGCCCGACGCGGGTCTGGGTCTCGACGCCGGCGACGCGCGCATCGAAGGCATGAGAGGCGTTGAAGCCATAGACGGTGCGGCGATCGAGCTGGCTGAACTGGTCGCCGTTGATAGGATCGTCGAGGAAATAGGTGAAGTTGTTGAACAGTCGCAGCGACGAGCGGATCACATAGGCATTCGCCCGGGTCTGGCCGTAGTCGCCGGACTGCGCCCAATTGCCGGACAGGCTGAAGCGGCTCGAGGTGCCGCCGTCGGTCGGATCGAGCGAGCCGAACCGACCGATCAAACCCTGGTCGATCGCGCGCTGCGCCACCTGGTCGGTCGAGGTCCAACCGTTGGAATAGGCCATCGCCGACAATGTGAAGCCATCGGTCGCGGTGCCCTGGCTGTAGCGGAGCACGCCGCTCGCCTTGCGCACATTATCAGGCACGTCCCATGGGCCGTCATATTTGTTGGCCACGATCGCGCCGAGCAGGGTGCCCTCGCCCACCGCCGTCGAGCCCGCCGCCAGCGCGCGCTGATAGCCGAAACTGCCGAAAGTCACCTGCGCGATGCTCTTCCGCAGCCGGTTGACATAGTCGATGTCGACACTGCCGGCGGAGGAGAAGTCTCCAGCGTCGGCGTAGTACGGACCTTTGCGGACGTTGATCGAGCCGATCAGTTCCGGGATCAGGAAATTGATGTCGGCATAGCCCTGGCCGTGGCCATGGGTCGGCATGTTGACGGGCATGCCGTCGACTTTGATCGCAAGATCGGTGCCGTGGTCGAGATTGAAGCCACGCAGGAAATATTGGTTGGCTTTGCCCTCGCCGGAATGCTGGGTGACGATCAGACCGGGCACCACTTCCAGGACCTCGCCGACGCGCGACACCGGCAGCGCATTGACCTCCTCGCCGCTGATGCGCGTCTCGCTCGCGGCCGTCGGCAGAAGATTGGGCGCATCCGACTGCCCTGAACCGGAGGTGACGCCATTCGCCGCGGATGCAGGTTGGGTTGACCGGGCTACCGACGTGCGTCGGCCGCTCCGCGGACGGCGCGACTGTTCGGCCCGCTTGATCCGCTTCGGCGGCGCCACCTCCGGCGACGTCACCGTGACCGGTGGAAGTTGATTGGCGGACCCGGCGACAGACATTTGCGCCTGCGCCGTCGACGTAACAATGGCAAGGGAGGCGGCGGGAAGAATCCGCCAGACAAGTTCACGCAACGCCCATGCTCCCGCACGGCAACCTGCTACAATCCGCAGGCAACCGCACCAATTCGACTTCAACCCGACCCTGCGAGGCTAACAAGCCGAGTATGACGTTACAACCAGAACATCATACTGACGCGCCCGCAGCACCAATCGGAAATTTCTGATGCAACGGATCACCATCACCATCGAGGACGACCTGCTGGACGAGATCGATGCCGCGGCAAAAGCGCGCGGCTACCAGAACCGCTCGGAAATCATCCGCGATCTCGCCCGCGCGGGCTTGCAACAGAGTGCGGAGGACGCGGCATCTTCAGGGCAATGTGTGGCAGCGCTGGTGTACGTCTACGACCACGCCGCGCGCGACCTTTCAAAGCGGCTGGTGCAGAACTTCCATGGGCACCACGACCTGTCGCTGGCGACGCTGCATGTCCATCTCGACGACGATAGCTGCATGGAAGTGACCGCGCTGAAGGGAGCCGCCGGCGACGTCCGCCATCTCGCCGACCACGTCATCGCCGAACGCGGCGTGCGCTATGGCCGGGTCGTCATGATCCCGACCGCACCGGACAAGAAGCCGCGCAAGCATGGGCACCGGCACGATTGAGGGCGGCCGTCCGGCTCTTGCCGAAACCTTTCGCCATGTCTACCTCTCGCGGGGGCTTTTGGGAGAGGTGAACCCACCATGTTAGATGCCGCCGTCAAGGCGCTCACGCAAATCCTGTCGCCGCCGATGCGCTCGATCCTGTGGCGCTCGGTCGGCGTGGCGCTGGTATTGGTGACGGTGCTCGCGATCGGATTGCAGCGGCTCTTGAGCTGGTTTGCCGACTATGGCGAGGTCTGGGCCGAGGGCCTGCTCGGCCCCAACTTCCACTCCACGCTCAACGTGCTCTCCTGGATCGTCTCGATCGCCGCCGGTCTCGGCGTGGTGCTCGGCGGCATCTTCCTGATGCCCGCGATCACCTCGCTGGTGGCGAGCCTCTTCGTCGACGAGGTCGCCGACCATGTCGAGCGTGAACACTATCCGGCGGAACAGCCCGGCGTCGCGCTGCCATTCAACCTTGCCATGACCGAGGGCATCAAGACCGCGCTGCTGACCATCCTGGTCTATCTGATCGCGCTGCCCTTCGTGTTCTTCGCCGGTGCCGGCTTCCTGATTTTCTTCTTCGCCACCGCGTGGCTGTTGGGGCGCGAATATTTCGAGCTCGCGGCGATGCGGTTCCGGCCGCCGGCGGAGGCCAAGGCGATGCGCCGCGACAATGCGGCAACCATATTCACCGCCGGCCTGATCATCGCCGCCTTCGTGTCTATACCGATCGTCAACCTGGCGACGCCGCTGTTCGGCATGGCCTTCATGGTCCACATGCACAAGCGCCTGTCGGGTCCGAGGCCGGAATTGCTCGAGCCGCGGCGGCAGGGAATGTCAGTACGTTGATCGGTGGCTGTTTGTTTAAGCATGATCTCCGCGCAAACGCTTCGCGTTTGTCGCGAGGGAAAACCGGTTCCCACTTTTCCGGATCATGCTTCAGGCCACCGACATTCCGCACTTGCGCATCACCATCTTGGCAAAGCCGAACGGCTCCGGCGTAAACGGTCCCGGCGGCGCGCGGGTGATCAGGGCGACGAAGAACAGCGCCGTCATCGCGAGCCAGAAGCACAGCCAGAAGCCGTCGATATAAGCGAGCACATTGGCCTCGCGCTGCACCAGCGCCGCCAGCGTTCCCACCGCGCGCGCTTGGGCGAGGCCCACGCCGTGAGCGGCGAATTGATCGGCGAGCTGCTTGAGCATGCGCATGACATTGACATCGCCATTGGCGACGTGTTGCCCGATATAGTTGGAATGGATCTGCTCGCGGACCCGCAGCCAGGTGCCCATCAGCGCCACGCCGATCTCGGCACCGCCAAGCCGCATGATCTGGATATAGGCGGCGAACGCCGTGGCGCGGCTCGGATCGGAATTGGACAGCGCCATGATGATGATCGGCAGCAGCGTCAGCGACTGCCCGATCGATTGCAGCAGAACGATGCCGACAAAATCCCCCCGCGCCCAGTCGTGGGTCAATTGCGTGCCCCAGAGATTGGCGGCGGCGAAGGCCGAGAATCCCAGGACGACCACGGTGCGCGGATCGAAATGCCTGAGCAGATAGATCGAGATCGGCACCAGCACGAACATCGGCAGCGCGCCATAAGTCAGCAGCAAAACGCCGCTCTGCTCCGGCCGCATCAAGCCGATGGTCGTCAGGAAGTTCGGCACCAGCGATGAATTGGACAGGCCGGTGAGGGTGTAAAGCAGGATGACGACCAGCGAGAGCCCGACATTGCGCGAGAACAGCACGTTCACATGCGCCCAAGGCTGCCGCACCATGGCCTCGTTGATCAGGAAGACGACGAACAGCGCAGCGCCGCTAAGCAGCAGCGCCATCACCGTGCCGGACTCGAGCCAGTCGAGCCGATTGCCCTGGTCGAGACCGGCATAGATCATCGAGACGGAGCTGCCGAGCAGAAGCATGCCGCCCCAGTCCGCATCGCGAAGCAGGTTCTTGTTGACGGGTTCACTGGGCGTGCCGAGATAGACCATCAGCGCCATCAGCGGCGCGATGACGACGCCCTGCCAATAGACCCACTGCCAGCCGAGATGATCGACATAGAAGCCGACCAGCGAGGTCGAGGTATCGAGCGCGAAGCCGACGCGGATCGAATAGATCGATATCGCCGGAATCCACCAGCGGATCGGCAGATTCCGGAACACGATCATCAGCGTCGCGGGCACGAAAGTGCCGAGCAACAGGCCATGCACGATGCTGAGCCCGATCAGCGTGGGGTAATGGTCGACGAACGGGATGATCAGCGACACCCCGGCATAGACGAGGCTCGGGATGCCCAACACACGGCGCAGGCCGAACACCGTGGCAAGCCAGGCGACTGCCGGCGCGATGAAGATCTGCGAGCCGATTCCTGCGGTCGAAATCCAGGCGCCCTCGTCGAAACCGAGCGAGAAGGCCCCGCGCAGGTCCGGCAGGCCAACCGTGGTCAGCCGGCTGTCGACATTAGCAAGGAACGCGCCGAGCAGCACCGCGGCGACTGCAAACAGCGGCTGCCGCGCAATGCCGCCCTGCGAGACCGGTCCGCGGCCGGCGTCGTCATTTGCCGCCATTCGTCTCCTCATCGCCGGTATTGATCCTTGTGATCACGGACATGCCGGGCAATAGGCGCGAGAGCAGCGGTTGGTTTTCGTCGAACCGGATGCGGACCGGGATACGCTGCACGACTTTGGTGAAATTGCCGGTGGCGTTATCCGGCGGCAATAGCGCGAATTGCGAGCCGCTGGCCGGCGCAATGCGCTCGACGCGACCGCGCAATTTCTCGCGCGAGAAACTGTCGACGGTGATCTCGACGGGTTGGCCCGGCCGCACCCGTGTGAGCTGGGTTTCCTTGTAGTTGGCGATCACATAGACGTTTGGCAGCGGCACGACATTGATCAGGTTGGTGCCGATATTGACGTAGTCGCCCGGCTGCACCTGCCGCTCACCGACAACGCCATCGAACGGCGCCACGATTTTGGTGTAGCCGAGCTTGAGCTTCGCGGCGGCGAGCTGCGCCTTGGCGGCATCGAGATCGGCGGCGCGCTGCTTCTTGGTGCCCTGCAGCACTTCGAGCTGATGGCGCTGCGCAGCAACCACGGCGCGGCTCGCGCGCACATCGGCTTGCGCCTTTGCATAGGCGGCCGTTGCCTGTTCGAGCCTCTGCCGCGTGCCTGCGTCGGTTTGCGACAGCGATTGCTGGCGCTCCTGCTCCTGGCGCGCCTCGACCTCCAGCGCTGCCGCAGATACTTGCGCGGCTTCGGCCTGCGCGATCGTCGCATATTGCAGTTCGACCTGGTTGTTCAGATTGTCGAGCGCGGCCTGCGCGGCGGCGACGCCGGCTTCAGCCTGCGCGACCTGCGCCTGGTAATCGGCGGGATCGATCTGCACCAGGAGGTCGCCGGCCTTGACGTGCTGGAAATCCTTCACCGCCACCGTCAACACCTCACCGGCGACGCGGCTGCTCAGCCGTGTCAGCTCAGCGCGGACATAGGCATCGTTGGTGGTCTGGATCGTGGCGGCGCCGACCCATTCGTCCCAGCGCAGCGTCGCCAACGCAATGAAGGCGAAGGCGGCGAGCACGGCGAATACGGGAATGGCCAGCCGGCCCAACGTACCAGATGGTGCAGCCGACGGCTTCGGCGGAGGAGCCGTCGGGGCCGGAGCCGGTGCAGGCGCAATCCTGTTCAGCGGTGCCGGGGTGATTCGGTTCTGCTCACTCAAGATACATTCCCCAGGTCATCGTTCTCACGCAACTACCGAGACAGCGGCCGGCCGACGGCAGCCATCATCGCTCAGACCGTCTTTTCCGGCCACCGGCAAAGATCGTTGATCAGGCATACCTCGCAGCGCGGTTTGCGAGCGAGACAGGTGTAGCGGCCGTGCAGGATAAGCCAGTGATGTGCATGCAGCATGAACTCGGCCGGAATCACTTTCTCCAACCCGAGCTCGACTTCGAGCGGCGTCTTGCCCGGCGCAAGCCCGGTGCGATTGGCGACACGGAACACGTGGGTATCGACCGCCAGAGTATGTTCGCCATAGGCCATGTTGAGCACAACATTGGCGGTCTTGCGGCCGGCACCGGGCAGCGACTCGATCTCGGCGCGGGTGCGCGGCACCTGGCCGCCGAAATCCGCAATCAGCTTCTCGGATAGCGCGATGACGTTCTTGGCCTTGGTGCGATAGAGGCCGATGGTCCTGATGTAGTCGCGCAGCTTCTCCTCGCCGAGCGCGAGCATTTTCTGCGGCGTGTCGGCGACGGCAAACAGCGCGCGCGTCGCCTTGTTGACGCCGGCATCGGTCGCCTGCGCCGAGAGCACGACGGCAACCAGCAGCGTATACGGGTTGAGATGCTCGAGCTCTCCCTTCGGCTCCGGATTGGCCTTGCGGAACCGCTCGAATGCTTCGCGCACGTCGGCCGGGGTCCAGGGCTTCGGCGCTTTAAGGGATTTCTTTGCCGCGCGAGCGGGCGGCCTGGCCACCGGCTTCTTTGCCGACTTTTTCGGCGACGATCGAACGGTGGGTTTCCTGGCGCGTTGAGCGCGGATGATTTTGGCCATGATCGGCATATACTGGTAGGCCATGAGCGCAAGCAACGACTTTGACCCAACGCTTGAACCGGAGCTGTTCTCGGCGCTGCTGACGCCGCACCGCTCGCTCAACCGCACCGGTTTCATCGTGCTGATGAGCATCGTCAGCGTGGTCAGTTTTGCCGCCGGCGCCGTGTTCTGGTGGATCGGCGCCTGGCCGGTGCTCGGCTTCTTCGGTCTCGACGTGCTGGTCATCTATTGGGCCTTCCGCGTCAATTTCCGCACGGCCCAGGCCTGCGAGGAAATCACAGTGACGCCATCGGAATTGCGGGTGCGCCGAGTCAGCCACCGCGGCCATGTCGCGGAATGGGTGCTCAATCCGCTCTGGGTGCAGTTCGAGCAGCAGGTCGACGCCGAGTTCGGCATCGAGCGGCTCTACCTGGTTTCTAGGGGACGCCGCGTCGACATCGGCAGCTTCCTGGGTCCGGACGAAAAAGCTAGCTTTGCCAAAGCCTTAATTGCCGCGCTGAATGCCGCCAAGCGCGGGCCGATCTATAATCCGATCCATTGAGGGTTGTCGGAAAACGGGTGGTTGAACAGCCGCATGCGCCCTAAATCAGCCTCCATGATGACACTCGCGATCCATGACCAGCGTCTGGCCAAGCAGGGCCTCGAGAGCGCTGCGCTGCGCGACTATGATTCGGTACGGCGCGCGATCGCCTTCATCTCGGAGCGCTGGCGCGCGCAGCCGACGATCGAGGCGGTGGCGGATGCCGCCGGCGTGACGCCGGACGAGTTGCACCACCTGTTCCGTCGCTGGGCCGGGCTCACGCCAAAGGCGTTCATGCAGGCGCTCACCCTCGACCATGCCAAGAACCTGTTGCGCGATTCCGCGAGCGTGCTCGATGCCGCGCTCGATTCGGGACTCTCGGGCCCCGGCCGGTTGCACGATCTCTTCGTCACCCACGAAGCGATGTCGCCGGGCGAATGGAAGATTGGCGGCGCAGGCATGACGCTGAGCTACGGCTTCCACCCCTCGCCATTCGGAACCGCGATCGTGATCGCCACCAGCCGCGGTCTGGCCGGTCTCGCCTTCGCCGATCCTGGGGACGAGGCGACGGCATTTGCCGACCTGCGCCGGCGCTGGCCGAACGCAACCTATGTGGAGGATGCCGAAGGCACGGCTCCAATTGCGCAGCGCGTCTTCGACACCAAACTGTGGCGGCCGGACCAGCCGCTGCGCGTGGTCCTGATCGGCACCGATTTCGAGGTGCGGGTGTGGGAGACGCTGCTGAGGATCCCGATGGGGCGCGCGGTGTCCTATTCCGACATCGCCTGCAAGATCAACAGCCCGAAGGCCTCGCGCGCCGTCGGCGCCGCAGTCGGTCGCAACCCTGTGTCGTTCGTGGTGCCCTGCCATCGCGCGCTCGGCAAGAGCGGCGCGCTCACCGGCTATCATTGGGGCATCACCCGCAAGCAGGCGATGCTCGGCTGGGAAGCCGGGCAGTTGGGATTGAATTAGTGAGCAATCCCGGTGGGCAAAGGCGCGTAGCGCCGTGCCCACCATCCGCACTCGGCTCGTGATGGTGGGCACGCTGCGCTTTGCCCACCCTCATATGGGGCTTTGTGAGTCAAGGCTCTCAACGAACGGGTGT
>NZ_JAQMIL010000129.1:0-11782 GCF_029990105.1 Bradyrhizobium sp. Arg237L
GCCGTCTATCTGCCGGTCGCAGCCGGCGGCGACGGCTCGCTGCATCTGACGGAGGCCTTTGGCGTTCGCGGGGCGTTCAACCACAACTGGGACCCCTATTGGTCGTCGAGCCTGTTCGGCTCGTATGTGGCCGTCCGCTATGACGGCGCGGCCAAAGCCTTCATGTGCGCGAACTACACCACCCCCGCCAAGGCAGTCAGCGCGGATTACGTCTGCAACCCCGACTTCAACCTGTCGCAGCTTGGTGTCATCACCCGCTGGACCCCGGTCAAGAACCTGACTTTCTCCGCCGAATTCATGTGGTTCCACCTCGATCAGAAATTCCAGGGCTCCGCGGTCCTCGGCACTTCGGCCCCCAAGCCTACCGCGCGCTACGAGTTCAAAGACCAGGACACGTTTCACCTGCAGCTTCGTGCCCAGCGGAACTTCTGAGGCTTTTTTCAGCGAATAGACCTGACAAGTCTCGGTATGTCTTGATTTAGGCGTCGGTAAAAACGGGGCATTGGACAGCTAAAGCAAGATGGCTGACGTCCGTGGCGTGGGGACTGCAACATCGGTATGTCCGATTGATTTACCACAGGTATGGCGAGCGCGCTCGGTCGGTCCGCCAAGGTTCGAACGCAGCGGTGCTCGATGTTATCGAGACACGCGGCCACGCAGCGTACTGACGTCCGTAGACTGGACTGCTGACGCGGCATTTCCCCAGGTATTGCGAACATAGGTCAGGACGTCCGCGATCTCTGTGTCACTGAGATTCCAACCGAAGGATGGCATGGCGGGTGCGGTCGGGGCAGCTGAAGTGGCGACAGCGCGACTGCCGATCAGAACGACGCGAATCAAGGAGGTCGGATCAGTGGATTGGACCAGGGGCGCTTGTGCCAGGCGCGGGAATAGGGTTGGAACGCCCGCGCCGCTAGAAATGTGGCATGGCGCACAACGGTTCTCATAGACTGCCTTGCCCGCCACCATGCGTGTGTCATCGTGCGCCAGCGCAACGGCCGTGTTCGGGCCTCGAGGAGCACGATCCTTCAGATAGGTGGCGATCGCGAGAAGATCGGCATCTGTCATATGAGAGGTGGAGTTCTCAACGGCCTCGGCCATCGGCCCGGACGCAATGTCAAAAGAGTTGGCACCGGTCTTAAGATAGCGGACGATGTCTTCCGTGGACCAATGACCGATGCCCATACGGGGATCCGCGGTCAGATCCGGCGCATACCAATCCTGCAACAATGCGCCCTGCAAGGCTTCTCCACCCCGATCGCCGCCCGTGATGTTCTTCGGTGTATGACAGGTACCGCAATGGCCGAGGCCTTCGACCAGATAGGCCCCACGGTTCCACACATCCGACTTTGTCGGATCGGATTGAAACACCCCGGGCTTGAAATTGATCAAATCCCAGGTGGATGTTGCCGGTCGGCGGACATTGAACGGAAACCTGAGCTGATTCGGCTGAACCTCGTTGTGCACCGGCTCCAATGTGCGCAGATAAGCCCAGATCGCTGATACGTCCTCGCGAGTAACCTTGGTGTAGGCGGGACACGGCATTGCCGGATAGAGGCGAACCCCATCCCTACCAATCCCCTCATGCATCGCCCGCCACAAATCCGATTCGGTCCAGGCACCGATTCCCGTCGCAACATCCGGCGTAATATTTGGACCGAGCAATTTTCCGAATGGCGTCTCCAGCGCAGCGCCGCCAGCAAAAGGCTTACCGCCCGGCGCGGTGTGGCAACCGGCGCAATCGCCGAGCACGGCGAGATACCGGCCGCGCTCGATCTTCTCGAACGCCTGGTTGTCTTCCGCCGCGCGCGCGGCAGTCAGGCCGATCCCGCAGGCCGCGAGCGCAAGAATCATCAGATTGCGCATTCTCATGCCAATACCTCGGAGTGCTGGCCGTCAAATCTGCACGAGCGAGCCGGGACTCTTCAGGTAGCGGTTTACGATCGCGTCTGCCGCCCAATAGGCGAGTGCGCCCACGGTATCCGTGGGATTATATCCGGGGTTCTGCGGGAAGGCCGTGGCACCCATGACGAACAGGTTGGGCACGTCCCAGCTCTGCAAATAGCGATTGAGGGCGCTGATCTTGGGCTCGACGCCCATAATGGCACCGCCGCGTTCGCTTGGCGTTTCAGTTCGAGAGCGGTCAGATCAGTTTCTCACTGCCGGTTCTCTTGGACTCCCGTGGATTTGACGACACCGAAGTCGTCGAAGTTGCGAAGCAAGTTGTATGACGTTTTCAGGCAGCTCTGCAGTCAGTGCGGGGGGGCAGTTGTCGGATGACGAGCGTCGCGAGCTCGCAAGGATCAACGCGCGGTCAGCCTCGTAGGCTCGGCGGTCGCAATGGCGCAAAGAGGTGAACGACCCGACGAGACGCGACATGAAGGCTGCTATTGACCACTGGAATGTTGACGGTCAGGAGCGCATATAGGCTGTATGGCCAAACTTCCCGCGATGCGCATGCTTGAAGTGACGCTGATTGCTCTTCTCCCGCAGAAGTGGGAGTGGCAGGTCTGGGAAGCCGACATGCTGTTGATGAGCGGCCATGAGACTTCGCGGGAAACGGCTCAGATCGAAGGGAATAGCGCCCTGTTCTACTTGCTTCGGTGTCCGATTTGACCATTCGAAGCGCCTGACGCGAATTTATGTCGACTCCCGGCTGAAATGGGTGTCTAGTCGCTTACATCACCGCCCGGCCCATGGCTTCTATCGGTGATGAGAACGCCCGTTGCGCTCCCGCCCAATCACACAGGGAGCACCGCTGTGCCGGTTCGGCGACGTTTCAAGCTGTCATCATCCACATTCGAATTCCGCCTAACGCAAGAGGCGATCAACTTGCGCAAACAGGCTGAAGGCATGCCCCGAAGCATTCGCCGCGACGAGCTTCTGCGGAAAGCACGCCAGATAGATGTCGCCTCTCAAGTCAACAAGTGGCTGACTTCGCCAGGAATGCGTGCTCCGACTTAGAATTTGCGCGACAAATACTAGGCACCACTCGCCTGTTTATGCGCGCTCTTGCCTTAAAGCGACCACGGCACGTGATCCTATCGCCTGGCAAGAAAAAATGTGACGATCTCGAAAGCAAACAATTGACGCGAAAGGAAGCGGGCGTGGACACCGCCGTGACGCATTTAATCTCTGTCATGCTAGTTGGTTTTGGCGGCTGGATAATTGCTGTTTCACCGGTTCAGTCCGATATGTTCCCAATTTGGTTTGCTCTCGGTGCCTTTACTATCGCGATCGGGCTAATCAGCGCTCTCGGTGAGCGGCACTCCCGGTCGCGACCCTCGCGCTGATGAAAGCCGGCTCGGCGATCATCGGCGGCGAGATTTTCGCCCCCGTCAGCGAACGGTACCACCCATCTCTCGGTCCCTGAAGGCGAAGCCGGTCAAGATCGTGCTCGTGGCCGCCAGCCTATGCGAAGCGGATCGCGCCGGCATCTGGGTTGAGCCGAAGCTGCTCGCCGAGATCGAATACCGGGCGAAATCGGCCGAGGGCAAGGTGCGGCACCCGTTCTCAAGGGACTGCGGGAGGACCTCTGAGGATGACGTGGTGCATTCGCTGCCACAACTGCCGCTGGGTTTGCGCGGGTCATCCGACGAAGCCCTGGCTCGGTCGGCTGGCCTGCAACTGCGGTGGTGCCGGAGCGCCCTGCCCATCGTGCAATTCGAGGAATGACGACGCTAGCCGGCCCGAGGTGCCTGAGGGCTACGAGGCAGCGGTGACGAAGGATGATAACCTTGACTGAAGTAGCTTGTGCCAGCTAGCGGCCCGCGCAAGCGGCGTTTGGAACGCTTGACGATCTCGAGCTGAGACGGTTCCAGAATTAACCTGAAATCGCAGCATCTGCTTAATTCGGGTATTGTGCTGCGGGCGGGAAAACTCGGCACTAGGTTGCCGGTATGCCAAATCGCAACCGCCGCAAAGAACCGCCATCACTGCCGTGGATCAGAGACGATCTGCGGGCCTAGTATGAAGAGGTTCTTCGCCTGCGAGCCAAGTTGAAACGGTTGTTTGCAAAGAAGACGAGTGGCCAATCCAAGCGCAGCCAATCCAAGCGACGTCTAAGCCATCACTAAATTGCTGTGTGGTCTGGCAGCGGCTGCTGGCCACCACCATTCCTGCTGCCGCGGTAATTGCGTCCACGACGAGCGCCGAAACAACTTCGGAGCCGGCCTTGAAAAGCTGCGTACCAATGCGACGTCGCCCTTCGGCGATGCGATCGATATCACCGTGCAATTTCAGAACATGTGGAATTCGTATCGCTGCTTCAACACGCCGGTCCATATCGGTCATCAGACTGCCGGCAACGGAGCGAACGGTTGCTTGATCTATGGATCGTGGGTGGAAATTGGTTTCGTATGAACACCCGGCGCGTAGATGGCGTTCGACCAGACCTTCGCCATCCGCCGCTCCATCGAGGATGGTCATGAGCTTAAGAGAAGGCGCCGCGGCCATCGTGATTAATACGGATGGTCGCTTTCTCATGCAATTGCGCGACGAGCCGATCAACCCAGCACGGAGGGCGCGGGTTGGTCTCCCTCCGCGATGCGGCGAACTGCATCACCGCCCTCCCCCCAAAAGGAAACCAGCGCTCCGGAATGGCAAGCCGCGATTGATGCCCTCATCTTGGTGGCTGACCTCAATGGCCCCACCATGTTCGCGCGCATCCGCATCACGAAGGCTTTGAACCGCGAGCACGTTCGCCAGTTCAACCCCGCACGCAAGGATCACCACCGCGGCAAGAGAAAGCTCAAGAGGCACCAATGACCGTGTTCGTCATGTCGATACCAGCAAGCAGGTGGCGACAAAGATCACATCAAGATATTCGCCAACCAGGACGCCGGGGAGACTTGGTTTCAAGCGAATGACCCCGAAGGCGTGGCGTTCGAAATCCGTCGTTCGAATGAGCCCGGCCGAAGCAACCACCGGCTGGTCGAAACCGGCTTAAGGGGCGACAGCGGAAAAGCGCAGCAGGAAGTAAATCGCCGTCACAGTGAGCAATTACCCGATGGCGACTCGCGTCACCGCGGCCCGTCAAGGTTCCCGACCGCTGAGAAGAAGGGATGCGTGAATGTGGAGATCAGCTTTTGCAATCGCTGTCAGCGCCTGCATGATGTCTGGTGCGGCATCGGCGCAGGACATTCTTATGCCCCCAGAAGATCGATTCCATGACCAGGAATTGCGTCTACAACAGCGCGTTTATTCTCAGGGCGCCGTCATTTGCCTCGGCGGGGGGCGGGGACTCCAATGCAGCAGCAGTTGGATCGCTACTCAGGATGCCGCTGCCTGCAAAGACCAGGTCCCCATACCGCCCCGCGGTAACTCTCAGATACGCCGCGCTGGCCGAGATTGTGACAACGCATATTCCGCAACAACGCATATTCCGCAACAATGTGTGCACCTGCCACCCTTGCAGCTCGGTCCATCCCCCTGGCCGGGCCGTTTTTCTCCGGCTATGGGTCCCCTAGCCTCTTCGTCCGAGAACGAAGTTCCTCTTGCCCCTCCGCACAGCTAGCGAAGCCACGCGGAACAGTCCATTTGTGGCTGCGTTGAAGGTCGCACGCAGGATCCATGTGTGTAACGCCCCTGGCAGCTCGGTCCGGATTTGTCCCCTGGGCCGGGCTGCTTCCTTGACTACCGTGTGTGCCATTTCATACACAAACTTCGATAGCGTCTTGCTAGGATGGTGGTACTGGGATTTCAGGGCACCAGTGAAATAAACGCCGCCGGGACACTGCATTTCTAGCCCGGCGGCGCAATTTTGAACCCATCGACGGCAGCAAAGGCGCTGGGCGAGCCGACGAAACCGAGAGAGCCAAAGATCTTCAGCGTGAGCCGGACCTAGTTGTTGGCGACCTGCTTGTCTGTTGTCTTGGTTGGCAGCCTTACCGGGACTCGCGGCGTCGTGCTGACAACCCGCACGCTTCCGTCCGAAGCATGACTTTTGAGAGTCTCCAAAACCAGAAAGAATTTCTCAGCAAGCATGGCGGCCTCCTCCCCTGGTCGGTGATTGCGGAGCAAAGTATCAGCGCCCGCACCGCCGAACCACCACACATGACAATCCCAGAATCCGCCTGAGTCACCACGGGATAACTACGGGAGGCGAGAAAAACCGCGCTCCAGCACCAATTGTGCGCGCACTGCCCCAAGCAACTCGATCGGCTCCCCTGCCGGGCAGCTCACCTTCGCCGCCGGACAGCGCATTTCGAGCCCGACGGCGTATCTTCGAGAGAGTGAAAGCCGCCGCTCGGCTCCCCCATCTTCAAGTAAATTGCCTCTTTTTCCCGGATTTCGTGAAGCAGGTCATATCGCCTCGCTCCGGGATGTCGGAGGGTGCCGGTAGCGGAGGCCAAAACCATGGCTGAACCTGCGAAGCGAATACCGGAATGGTTGACGACCGACATCCTGATAATCGTCGTCGGCCTGGCGGTTATCCGAGTCGGATTCTGGATCGCCCCGTAGCCGCGAGCCACGCGGAAAACGGCGAGCGCGCATCGCCGTTGCCTCCCAAGTCCCCCTCCAAGACGTTGTAGCCGACCGTCACCGACCGTGGTTGTCAGGATCCAGAGCGCTTGCCAAACCGCGAAAGAGATCAGCCAGCTGCGCGAGGCTTAGGCGCACCACTCGCTCGCTCCTCCTTGCATCGAGTCGAGGCAGCCTATTTCCAGCGCATGAACCTGACAGAAGTCCAGGACCACGCGATACAAGCCCGGATGGCACTCATCGTTGGCCCGAAGGCGTTTGACCGGCTGTTCGCCGGCATTCACTTCGACGAACTCGACGGCGATATCCTGTTCGTTTACGCAAAGGATGAGGAAGCCGCGGCTGGGGTCGAGGACAACTTCTCGCTTCAAATTCAGATCGCGGCTTCGAAGGTCTTGAAGCGCCAGGTCAACATCGTGATGGTGTTGCCAAAGCAGTTCGTTCACTGAGCTGGCGCTATCATAGCCGGAGCCGTCTACGGGGTATCATCGCCGCGCGTCCGACCGCCGATTGAATGCGGCCTATTCCAGAAAAATTCCCGGTTGCCTGTCGCGGCCTCGGCATATTGATCTATGGCCAATATGATCGCTTGGACTTGGTGATAGCACCATCCCTCGTGCACACCGATCTTTCGAACCTCGGCCAAAGCTTTGAGGAACGGCGGCTGATCCTCGGCGTCGGAAAAGTATCTCTTCACCACTTCCGACCTCCAAGCACCTTCCCCGCGGTCGGCCCTGGCGCCGCCTTCTTAAGCCTGTCGCGTTCTGCGCAAAGCCCTTCGATCTTCGCGAGCATCCGCTGCAGGAGCAGTTCGGCCGAGGCGGTACAGATCCCCGCCCGTTGAAGCTTCATAATGTCGTTTCGCTGACGCCCGAGCTGGACGCGCATGTATTCGATTTCCCGACGGACGAACTCGAGATCTAGGCATTGAGACCCCGTTGGACTGCAGCCGCTCAAGTGAACAAAAAGGGAACAATCTTTCAAGTTACAAGTTGGGACTGCACCCAGATTTTTGGAGGTTCACATGGCCGACAATACGGAGAGGGACCCGAATGAGTGGGTTTCAGGACATGATCCGATGACCGGTGCCCAGGCATCGTACCTCAAGACCCTTGCTGAGCAGGCGCATGAGCCGGACCCGACAGAGAGGGAACTTACCAAGGCGATCGGGACGCTGCGGGAGAACGCCGGGCTCGCCAGGTAGCGTGCGCCGGCCCTCCTTAACGGCAGGACCCCAGTGCGCGTTGAGGGTCCATCGCCGTGGAAAGGCGACTGCTCCCACGTTTGCGAATCCCTGCCCCGTGCTAGCTCGCAGGAACGCAGGATGAACTGGCTGATTCGTTTGGCGCACCAGGAGCCTTCAAATGCTGATGACGAGGGAGCCGCGCGCGGCAATCCGGACCCTACAAGGATGGGCTATCGCCGTGCTGCAAGAATCCGGCGCCATCCGCGAATGCGAAGAGCATGGGTGGATGCAGGACCGCGCCGACCCGCACGCCCGCGATCGCGCCTTCGGCATGGCCCGCGAGTACCCGCCGCCTGGCGTCTCGTCGCAAACGGCCGCCATAGCGATCGCCGAAGTGCTGGACTCGATCGGCGACACCTGTCCGGAGTGCCCGCCCGACGGTGTGGTCTAACGGCTGCGACGACTCGACTGCGGACCTATATAATCCGCACATGGCCCCACCCGATCCCGAGCAAGGCGCTTCGACCGCGTCCTATCGCAAGATATTCACATCGACATGGATGCGTTCTATGCTTCCGAGGAACAGCGCGGCAACCCGGACCTTCGCGGAGAGCCGGTCGTGGTGGGAGGCTCGGCGGAGCGAGGCGTCGTGGCTGCCGCGAGCTACGAAGCCAGGAAGTTCGGAGTGCGGTCCGTGATGGCGTCGATCACGGCGAAGCGGCAGTGTCCAGACCTGATCTTCGTCAAGCCTCGCTTCGAGGTCTACAAGGCGATCAGCCGGCAGATCCGCGAAATCTTCGCCGAGCACACGCCGATCATCGAACCCTTGTCGCTCGACGAGGCCTACCTTGACGTGACCGAAAATCTTCAAGGCATCCCGCTCGCTCGGGACATTGCCTCGCGCATCCGCGAAACGATCAAGGCCGAGACCGACCTCAACGCTTCTGCCGGCATCTCCTACAACAAATTTCTGGCTAAGCTCGCTTCCGATCATCGCAAGCCGAACGGCCAATTCGTCATCTCGCCGGAAATGGGACCTGCCTTCGTGGAGAGGCTGCCCGTGGGCAAATTTCGCGGGATAGGCCCGGCGACGAGCGCGAAAATGAATGCGTTGGGCATCTTCACCGGTCTCGACATGCGCAACCAGACACTGGAGTTCATGAACGCTAACTTCGGCAAGTCCGGCGCTTACTATTACTGGATCTCGCGCGGCGTAGACGAGCGCCCCGTTCGAGCGAACCGGATCCGAAAGTCTGTCGGTGCGGAAAACACGTTCTCGGCCGATCTAATCGAATTCGAGACCATGGCAGCGGAGCTCGAACCGCTGGTCGACAAGGTCTGGCGGCACTGCAAGTCGACGGGCACTCGGGGGCGGACGGTAACGCTTAAAGTGAAGTTCGCCGACTTTGAGATCATCACGCGCAGCAGGTCCGTCTATTCAATCGCGAACCGCAGCGATCTTGCACAACTCGCCACTAGCCTGCTGAAGGACAACATGCCCCTTCCGAAAGCGGTGCGCCTCCTGGGGGTGTCGCTGTCTTCCCTGCAAGGCGGAGACGATGCAAGGCCGCCGCAACTGGATTTCGGGATTTTGAACCGACTAGGGCATCCACTCAGCATACCGCTGTAGCTCAGTCGGTGCAGATGTCTGCTGTAACCCTAAGAGGAGCATCAAAGCAGACCTCACAGTATGTCCGAGATGGTCCAGGAGCCGACATGAGGTTATCGCGACGGCGAACCTCCACGTCATTCTGGTGGTTGGCATCTTTGGCAACTAACATCCGCCAGCGCCTCAAATATAGCCGGCGTGCGCTCCAAGCGGGCAATTGTTCGCGCGCCTTCGAGGGCGGCTACCAACGCGGCTGCGGTAGAGGATGCGCGCGCGGGAACGAAACCGCACCCCCTAAAATGCTCAGCAACAATCTCGGTCGAATCAACAAATCCGCGCGCTACCCGTTTGGTCAGCTCAGCGTCGAGCGCGGGTAGCTCATTCGCCAGATTTTGCATCAGACACCCATACTGGAAATCAGAGGCGATCATTTCGGCCGCGAATGTGCTGAAAATCTCATGAACAAAATTCAGAGCATCGCCCGTCGTATTCGCCGAGACATTCCGCAATACCGCAATTCTACTCGCAACGTAATGATCGATTGCTTCTTCTGCGAGCTGTGCCTTGCCGCGTGGAAAGTGAAAGTAGAACGATCCTTTAGGCGCACCGCTTTCTTCAATGATCTGGGTCAATCCAGTCGCAGTGTAGCCTTGGATGCGAAACAGTCGTTCGGCCGTGGCAATCGCGCGAGCGCGGGCGTCAGTCTTACGTGGCATGGCGTGAACGTAACACCTTTCGCTTGACGCTACTATGGTGATCGACATACTATGGTGATCGCCATAATATGAATCTGGTGATGCCCCTCTACCAAAGCCTAGGTCAAGCGCCTGCACGCGGACGGTGCGTTTCGAAATGAGTCATCCAGTTAGTTTTAAGCCATCGGCGTCCCGACGAGCTGTCTTAGCGATGGGCGCGGCCAGCCTGATTGCGGTTTCACTTCGACCAGCCCATGCAAACCCCATAGGAGGAACTGATTTGACCACATCAACATATGGCGAGGGAACGCTTCCCGAGGGGGTCCGCTCGCGCATGATCCATGGGGTCAACGGCCTCGATGTCCATATTCTCGAGGCCGGTTACGAAAGCGCCGGTCGGCCGCTCGCGCTGCTCCTGCACGGCTTTCCGGATTTGGCTTACGGCTGGCGACACCTGATCCCAATTCTGGCTGACGCCGGGTACCACGTCGTGGCGCCCGACCAGCGGGGTTTTGGCCGCACCACCGGTTGGGTGAACGGCTATGACGTCCCGCTCGCGCCCTTCAGCCTTTTGAATATGACGCGTGACGCCCTCGGATTGGTTTCGGCGTTGGGGTATCGGCGCACGGTAATGCTCGTCGGGCACGACTTCGGCTCGCCCGTGGCGGCCTATTGTACGCTGGCCCGACCTGACGTCTTTCCCTCGGTGGTGCTGATGAGCGCACCGTTCCCCGGTCCGCCGGCGTTTCCGTTCAACACCGCGGAAAGCGAGGCATCGTCGGTCCAGCCGAGCACTGAAAACCAAAAGTTAGCGGCCGCGCTGGCGGCGCTCGATCCGCCGAGAGAGTATTACCAACAATACTTGAGCACACGGGAGGCGAACGATGACTTGTGGCACGCCCCTCAAGGTTTACATGCGTTTCTTCGTGCATTTTTCTACGTCAAGAGCGCTGACTGGCCGGGAAATAAGCCGCATCCGTTGAAGGCGCGAACCGCCATCGAACTTGCACAAATGCCCACCTATTACGTCAAGGATCTTGGCAAGACGATGCCCCAGACCGTCGCTCCATTCCAACCTTCCGCCGCCGAGGTCCAGGCCTGCAAATGGCTTACCGAACCGGAACTTGGAGTGTACACGGAGGAATATGGCCGCACTGGGTTTCAAGGCGCCCTGCAGGCTTATCGCGTCTATTCCGATCCTGACCTAAACGCTGAGTTGCGCCTGTTTTCGGGCAAGACGATCGATGTCCCATCGCTCTTCATCGGCGGTAAGAGCGATTGGGGCACCTATTCGGCGCCAGGTGCGGTCGATCTTATGAGAACGAAGGCGGCGACGAGGATGGGTGGCATCGAGCTGATCGAGGGCGCCGGTCACTGGATCCAACAGGAGCAGCCGGTTCGGCTCAGCACGCTCCTGCTCGCCTTCATCAAGGAGGTGGGTGGGCCGGACCACACCAGCGATTTTGGACTTGGCGGCCGTTAGCCTCTGTCCTGCCAATCACGATCCGCGAACACGCGTCGCGCCCTATCTTGGCGCTCCGGGCTTTGAGGGTGTAGCGACGTGCCTCGCGTCACAGAAGTGCGTGCCCGTACAGAAGGCGTTATCGCGTGGCGTCCCAACGTGTCGTGAGAAATGAGTCTGCTCTGGGTCAAACTGCGACTTCACGGCATCATCCGGCGACTTCCGCTTTACCCCCGATAACCGGCACTCGACACGACGGTCGGAAGGTCGGTTGCGGGCCCAGGCCGTGTGAAAATGGTGCAACTTGGAGCGCACTGGCGCATTTCGTGGCCGCCGAGCTTCTAATT
>NZ_JAQMIL010000130.1:0-11740 GCF_029990105.1 Bradyrhizobium sp. Arg237L
ATGGTTCGCTCGAAGGCAACGCGTTCCGTCGAATAACGCACGGACAACTCCAGCATCGCCTCCAGCGCCCCGCTGATCTGTTGGCTGCGCACGGCACTGCCCATCAAGAAAAGGGAGGTCGGATCGAACCCGTTTGGCGCAGTCTCAATAGCGACCGGCTGCACGCCAGCAACAGAAACAGTATCCGCCGCGTCTCCTGCAAGGTTCTCGAAGCGGTCAATGCGGCACAGTGAGGCATCCACCAAAGCGATCCTGACTCCTGCAGCGCTCTTGGCGAGAACGGCAAAATGAGCGGCATCACGCGCGAACGGGATGCGCCTCGCTTGTCCGGTCAATCGTCCCCCGGCGTCCAGTCCGATCAGTTCAGGCGGGTCGCCGGGCAATACCGTCATCATGCCCTCGGGCGCGACGATTCCGCCCTGCGACAATAGCCATCCCGCAACCATGGTCTCTGCCAGCGGAACCGCAAGGGCTGATCTTCCAGCCGCGCGCAGCACGGCAAAACCGTCGATCAGGCTCGCGCCTGAACCGCCGTGCTGTTCTAATACCCACGCCAACGGCAGACCGGCCTCGGCAAGTGCGCGCCACAACGGCGCCTTCCACGCATCGCCCTGAGCGTGCGCAACTTCTTGCAGATCCGCCAGGTCGGCGAAGATCCGTTCGGCAGTGGAAACGACGATGTTGTCTTCGTCTGACATGGAGGCTCCTGACTTGGACGAAACGCAATCAAACGGGACACGGCCCATTCGGCTTGGTCATTCCGATCGTCCGCCCGTTTCTAGGCTTGTGATCTGCTTTGGCGCCAGCGTGAGATTGGCGGCAAAATCGGCCGATAAATCCACCGAAAGCAGAATGGCGTATGCCTTTGACACCAGCGAAATTCGCCGATTGCGGCACAATCAATCGCTCAAGTGAAACTTGATCGCATCACGCATCACGGCCGCAAATGCCTTCTCTTGCGAGACGAGCGCGTCGGTGAGGCCAGCAACGCAAATGGCCAGAGGCTCGCTGGATTCAGCTACTCGCGGGAGAGCCATGGCCACCACGCCGGCGCCCGGTGTAACGAGACTAAGCGACAATGCATGGCCCTGCTTTCGCACTTTGCCGAGTTCAACCAGCAATGCCTTGATATCGACCTGCTTCTCGGGGCGCGTTTCATAGGAATTGAGCAGCTTGACAAGACGGCGGACTTCCTTGTTCGAATACCTAGATAGTAGCGCATAGCCCAATCCGGACTTTGCCAGCGGGCGGAGCGTTCCGGAGCGCACATGCAAGCGCATGGGAACCTTGGATTGGATGACATGGATGTACTGCGCGGCCAAACCGTTGCGCAGGCCGACCATGACGGTCTCCCCGGTTCTTGCCGACAAATCCTCCATCAGATTGATCAAGCGCCCACGGCGAAAGAGGACTGGGCTGAGCCAGTGGCCCAGCATCGAGATCCGCGCCGTCGGGATGTAGGTTCGGCGGCCGGCGTCATAGTGCAGATAGCCAAGTGCCGTCATCGTCCGCATCAGAGCCGACGTGCTCGACTGCGGAAAATGCAAAGCGGCAGCCACGTCGATAACCGATGCGGCGGACTGGTGCTCTTCGAAAAACTCGAGAACCTCGAACACGCGCTTCGCCGACTTGACGGTGTTGTCGATCTTCTGATCTGGCGGCACCAGACTCTGCGTAACCTTGGGAATGTCGCGACGCAATTCGGGCGTCAAACCGCGCGTAGGCGCCCGTTTGATAGGCTCATTCCTCTTCACGATCGCCATCTCCGCTACTTGCCTCTTGCCAAACCAGTCTTGAGCCATCAACTGCTATATTGGTCAGGGGCGGCCGTCCTCCTTGGGGATCGCACCCAGTTGAAAGTGCCGCCCGCGTCGGCCCGCCCTAGCAATTCTCGGCCAAGCACATTCATCTTCGCCTTTCCGTCTCGCGACGGGGATGCAGCATTCGGGGATTCACGAATGAGCTTAAGGCAATCGATGGATTTACCTCATCGCGCAGGATGCGTTCGTCCCGCAACAGCGATGGGAGACGACATGGCCAAGACATCCCACACAATACGCGTTCGCAAATATCAACGTCAAATTATAAAAGCGTTCTCAAGAAACCCATATGCAGTTTGAACCTCGATCTGAGCGAATTCCTTATTGACGTCGCCGGAAATTCGCAGCATCGGTGCCTTCGTTGACGTGATGGGACTTGAACGTTGGCGGTGGTTATTTAAGGCAATCGGAGAGAGCCGGATGAACGACGAGACGTTGGCTGCCGGGCTAGACAATCGCTATGCCAAGTATGCGCGGCTTCAGTTCGACTGGCCGCAGCCGCGGGTCCTGCGGGTCACCATGTCGAACGGCAAGATGAACTCCGCCGACGAGAAAATGCATGGCGAACTCGGCATGGTCTGGCGGGACATCGACAGCGATCCCGGCGTCTCAGCCGTCATCCTGACCGGTGCCGGCAAAGCCTTCTCGGCGGGTGGCGATTTCGCGATGATGGAGCGCATCATCGACGATCATGACACGCGCATCCGTAACTGGAAGGAAGCCCGAGACATCGTCTACAACGTCATAAACTGCTCTAAGCCCATCGTCAGTGCTATCAGGGGGCCGGCGGTCGGCGCTGGCCTCGCTTGCGGCTTATTGGCAGACGTCTCCATCGCCACCAAGACGGCGCGCATCATCGACGGGCATACGAAGCTCGGCTTGGCCGCGGGTGATCATGCGGCGATTGTGTGGCCGCTGCTGTGCGGAATGGCGAAGGCGAAATACTATCTGTTGCTGTGCGATCAGCTTCTGGGCGAAGAGGCGGAGCGGATCGGTGTCGTATCGATGTGCTGCGAGGACGACGAGCTGGACGCAAAAGCTGTCGAGGTCGCCGGCCGTCTTGCCGCAGGACCGCCGAGTGCCATTCGCTGGACGAAATACGCGCTCAACAATTGGCTCCGGCAGGCCGGGCCGACGTTCGATGCTTCGTTGGCGCTTGAATTCATGGGATTTACAGGACCAGAGGTGAAGGAAGGCCTTGCTGCTCTCGTGGAAAAGAGACCGGCGGCATTTCAACCGGACTGTCCGCTCTAAGAAGACAAGGACTACCGCATTCCGTAGCTATCGGGCCTATGCCCATTTCATCCAATGCACCGGCGCCATCGAGAAAGACGCCGGCGAGGTGGCCGAGCGGCGATGTTCCTACGATTAAAGATCTGCGGCAGTATCGCGCCGGACGCAAGCAAAGTCAGGGTGCACCACGCATGTCTGCCGGCGGCTCAGTCGCGCATAGCCGAAATCCGTCCTTTCTTTGCCAGGCCTAGCTTGAGGCGGCAAATCTGCCGCCGACATCAATCCGCAGTCGATGCGCGGATCGAGGCCAGCACGGCCGGAAGCGATACGCACGATGTGATGCAGTTCGAGCGGAAGGGCGAATCCTTGGAAACCGGTCAGTCGACATCGCAAAAGCTGGTGTTTGAGCGTGCCGTCTGTCTACCCGACACCTTTGCCAAGGAATACGCCAAGGGCTGAAGCCCGTTCAAAACGATTGGATATTCGATGCCACAGGCTGCCGACGACATCGCATCCGACATCATCGCGAAATGGGCCGCGGCTTTCGGCAGACTGGACGCCGACGCGCTTTCCTCGCTTTATTCAAAGCACGCGCTGTTCTTCGGCTCGAACCCGAAACTGTATCGCGGGAGAGACGGTGTTGCGGCCTACTTCAAGGGATTGCCGCGATGGCGGACAACTGCCGTTCAATTCAGCGACGTCGTCTTCGAACTGGTCGGCCCCGATCTGGTCAATTTCGCCGGCACGGCGTCGTTTGACGTTGATCAAGGTGCGGTAAAACTGTCGCTCAAGATTACCTGGGTGATCGCCCGTGAAGACGGGGGTTGGAAAATCGTCAGCCACCACGTCTCGTCGAAGGCGCCGTTGATTTAACAAGTGCAAGACCATCATGGAGGGAGCGCTTGACAGAGATGCTGCGCTCGCGCGCGAACTGATCGCGCGACATCCCAATTGCCCTTGCCCCCTGGAGTCGCCCGCCGAAGAGCAGGTGAGAAGTTTATGGCAGGCTCTGCTGAATTTCGTGCCCGGTCGCTTCCGGGCGCGCTGCATCGGCATGCCCGCGCTGGCGCGGCGCGACATCTTGTCTGCCCAACTCGTGGTCCACGACCGGCCTTGGTTCGACCCGCGTTTCGCCGTTCCAACCGGCAAAGTGCGGGCGCCGGCACGTTCGTGCGAACGAAGCGCCGCAGTCTGGAAACCGTTTACCATCGGCCGAAAACCGCTGGAGCTGAGCCGTCGGTCCCAGTCCATACTGGCGGTACACACAACCCCGCCGTGGTCGTCTGGAAACGCTTATATTGCAGCGGTTTTCGGGGGTCCATTGGACCCCGATAGAGAATCCCTCCCTCTTCGCCATCGATATTGGACAGCGTGGTCCTTCAGAGATAGGCGTTTCGCCCAATCCTTCTCGCGGATCCAGCCCAAACACCTTTAGGGTCGCTTCCCGTGCCTAGTTTTGCGGAAAATCTTTCCGTTCTCGCAAAACTCGAGATGGTCGATAGGATCGAACTCACTTGGGTTGATTAGCAGGGCAACTTCGTCGCATTCGCGATCCGGTTCAAAAGCATTAGCTTCGTCCTCGAGTGGAAACCGATCGGCCTTCCCGGCTCCCACATCGGCTTTCGTCAAAGCCGCTGCAAGCCCGTGGTGCTCATGTCGACAACACCATTTCGCATCGGCCTAAAGCCCTTTCGCGTGGAGGCTCAAAACATCGACATCTACCAATTTGGAGTAGCGGCGGGCGATGGCATTATACGCGACGTGGCCTGAGTTCGAAGACCTGGCAACCGTAAAAACCTTCCAACCCGGGCAGTAGCTCAAACGGTAGGTTTGGGTCTGGCGAGGTCAAAAATGCTTTATCATTCAAAGGGGATTGACTGACACTCTCTCCGCCGCCGCGCTGTTCTCATTGTATCCGATCGTTCGAGCCGACAACAAATCAATGAGTAGCGCGACAACGGCTGTTGCGACTAGTTTCGTGATGTTGCCCCTAGTCACCGCCCGCGCCGTAGCTTCTGAGCGTGGGGTCGGAGGACGGATGTCGCGATGAAGCGCACGGCGCGCAAGCCAAAGCGGCTCGACGTCAGGCGCAAAAGGAGATGAAGCCCCTCGGATGGGGCGCTATTGAGATGTCCTTCTCGCGCGTTCTAAAGCTGGCCACACCAAACGGTTTGACCAACGATAACCGGTCGTGAATGGGCGGTACTTATGACCATTGTTTTACCTTCGCAATGGTCTCAAACATCCCCACAGCGCCCCCGCCAAACGGATTGAGAGCTTCCGCTTTCGCCTTTGCCCACTCGACCCATGTCCTCAATGTGCCGTCTGAGACGGTGACATCACCCTCGGTGGCTAGCCGAGCCTCGACTTCTGCAAGAAACGCCAGCAATCGCTCCCGCTCATCCCAATTGACGGCGTACTCGCGAAACTTGTTCCAGCGCTTCTCGTCGATTTCCCGCAATTGACGGGCTTCGTAGCGGCGCGCTTCCTCTTCACGGTAGCGCTTCTGCTGCTCTTCGCGTTCGCGCTTCATTTTTTCAAGGGTCGGCCCTGCCGCCATTATCGTGCCGACGATAGTTGGCATGAGTTGTCCGATTTTGATCTTTTGCGATTCGACCCACTCAGGTCGCCGACCCTGCAAGTAGGTCGTGATGCTGACCCGAAGAAAGCCTGAAGAACCCAATCCCGACTTACAATACTCGGTGAACGCGGTCCATTTGCGTTGCTCCTCCCATTGCTTGAGAGACTGCACCATCTTTTCAACGATTGAGCACTCGACTTGGTGCCCGTCGATCAAGAACGTTACCTTGCCTGAAGCTGACGATTTCTCGATTGTGCCACCGCCTTCTCAACTGCATAAAATATCGCGCTGGTGGCTCTGAAACGATACAGATCGCGCTCTGTCAGGTCAGGGATCAGGGGTGACGCCCAACCGAAGTCCCGACGGCGATTCCTGTTTTCCAGCTCGCGCTCTTTCTGCCGTTTCTTGTGACCGGCGATCCAGGCCTGCACGCGTGGGTGAAGGTTGTCGTTGCGCTCAGGTACCGCGACATCACGAATGCGGTTGGCCACCGTCGCGGCGGCTTGTTCCGCTGCAAGGGAAGGCGCAGGCTTCGGTGGCGTGGGGTGGATATCTGCCGCGCTTGGGATTCCGTCCCGCCGAGGGGAAAGCTTAAGTGTGACGACTGGCTTTTCGGCTTCCTTCTTGGCCCAGTAGCCGCGCGGAGGATAAGGCACGTCCAGCCTATCGCAGACCTTGGCCAGACCGTTCCCGGTAATTCCGAATTCCTCGGCAAGCCGGATCATCGGCTTATCCCAGACCATCTTGTACAGCTCTTCGCGCGTAACGCGCCGCGTATGCGAAGGCTTCGGCCTTTCCACCGTTGTTCGCTCCTATTTGAGTTTTTATGGGCAACCCTCGCACAGATTGCTCCTGCCGAGACAGCGGCTGCAAGCCCTTGGAGCTGTGCAAAACGTGGGGATTTCTGCTGCGGACCCCAACGGAGCTCATCATGTCTGACCTGTCGCTAGGACTTACGCAACAATCGCCGTAGGGAAGGGTTGCAAAGCTGCTGGCATCGGTAGATCAGGTATAAAAAGACTGCTGCTATTTCAAACGACAGGGGCGGATGCGTGCGCTTCTTTAGGAACTGGTTGCTCCCAATACTGTTCGCCGGACTGGGAGCCTTGTTGGGCTTAATCGTGATCGGGCTAGCCGGCTTCAATATGGTGCAGACGATTGATGGGTCGCCAGTTGTCGGCGGATCCATTCCATCGGAACAGGTAGGCACGATAATCAATCAAGGGAAAAAGATCGGTAGCTTCATTGATTTCTACGGCGTGGCTCTCCCAGGTGAACCGTTCTACTGGACACTCGGCATCATCGCAGTGTTAGCTTTCATCGGATACCGGATCGGCTCGCGCTTCAGGATTTGTTGTGGCCGAATAGGCCCCTGAACACTAAAGCAACAATCAGTCGATAATCGCAGTCTCGCCTTCCAGTTCGCGAACCTTCTCGATGGCTTCGCGCTTGCTTACACCCAACCAATCTGTAGGCGCATGTTGCCATCCGCGACCGCGCGCGTTGCGTTCGCGGGCAACGGACATCATGTTCAGACGCGGGGCCAAACCTTAGCCAGCTTGACTTCAAAATCGCTCAGCCCCAGTCGGGCGTATGCTGTATAGGTTTTCCACAACAGGGAGGGTCGGGGTGCAACGGTTTAAATTCTGCGCAGGGCTACGAAAGGAATTGATCGAACAAATCGGTGGAATCAAAGATGCTAGTTACACACTCTGGTGGGATGACACCGCGCCCAACTATTCAACCCGTCGATCACTGTCCGAAATATTTGAGCGCCACGTCGCATTGGCTGCTGATCATGGCCTCTTGATCGTCACCCGTCACAGCGATTGCTCGAACAAACCTCATTCGAGGTACCCGACCAGCAACCGCTACGACCTTTCGATCCCATATCGGTCGAAGGAGTACGTTTGGGAGGGCGACCAACTCTATCAGGGCAGTCGCTTTTGCACGTGTCCTTGCTCTCCTCGCAATGCCGCCTCAGAGCATCATGTGATCGACGATTTCGTCTACAAGAAGGGGAGCGATCTCATCTTTTGTCGCCAAATCGCTAGCGTTCTTTCTGACCTACGCAGCGCTATCGAGAATGCCGGCGATAACAAACCCCGTTCTGGCATCCGGGAGTATTTGCTGCGGGCTCTCCTGACCTTAAACGATGCAATCTTGCCTGAACCCATGGAAAGATACATCACGCGTCAGCAGGTCGGGGAATGGCCGAAGTAGGCTCCCTATGCCATCCTTTCGCGCCGCATTGAGAACGGAAAACATGGGCTGCAAGGGGGTAAGTTCGAGTCGGCTATGGAGAAATGGCGCACCCGACACGATTCGAACGTGTGGCCTTCGCCTTCGGAGGGCGACGCTCTATCCAGCTGAGCTACGGGTGCTTACTGCTTACGCAGTGCTTACGCGGATTTCGCGCGTGAGTGAACCCCAACGCGCAGCCCTCGCAAGCCATTGCAGTACAATACTCTTTCTTCCTCACTTTTCACATCAGCCGGCTTGACACTTGCCTTCGGAGGGCAACGGTCGACTATGCTGCCAGCCGGGGAATGGTCCGTTCGACCAATCGCAAGAATCGGGTGTTGCGCCCTCCCGCAACCAACGATGCCGGCGATTCCGAGTTTTCGGGGTCGCCGGTTCCATTCCGCAAGGATCGGGTGTTGCGTGTCCCCGCAACCACCGGTTCTTGCGATATCGGCGCAGGCGACCCGGAATGGTCGCCTTTAGGTGACTCAAGCAAGCGCGCCTCCCTTGATCGGCATCACCTTCTTGGGATCGAGCCAGTAGTCGATCCGATCAGCCCAATGCTGCATCAGCTTCGTGCGCGAACCGATCAGCGCAAGCGGTCCGTGCTTCTTGTAGAGGCCTTCCACAGTAGAGTTATCGAGGTGCGCAAGCTGTAGCTCGATGACATCGCCATCCCATGCCTTGGCGTCCTTGATCTCTTCGTGGTGAGACAAGGTCGAGAAGGTGGTCCGGAATCCATGTGCACAATGATCAGTCTTGGTGTCAATGCCAAGCAGCCGCAAGCGCTTGTTGAGCGTGTTGTTTGAAAGCGGCGCGTCCTTCGAGCAGGAAAACGCGTACCGGCGATGGCCGGTCAGCTTCTGAACGCTGCGCAGGATTGCAAGTGCCTGCCGTGACAAAGGCACGACATGGTCCCAACCGGTCTTCATCTTGGCGGCCGGAACAGTCCAGCGTTCTGTATCCCAATCGACCTCGCTCCACTCCATTTCATTGACCATGCCGGGGCGGGGAATGGTCAGTGCATCGAAGCGCAAGGCAAGGCCAACAACGTCACCAAACCTCGCTCTCGTCCACGGTGCGCTGATGAGCTTGAAGACGCGCGTCACGTCACGTGGTTCGGTGACGCCGGGACGCGGGGTCGAAATGTTGGCAATCATCTGCCCATTCAAGTTGCGGAATGGATTGTAGCCATCGCCTTCGACATCGGCATAGTCGCAGATTTGCTCACCGATGCTTCGCACGCGGTCGCGAGTTTCCAGCTTTCCGTCGGCTTCGTATGAACGCATGAAGGCGAGCACGTCCGGACGTTTGATGTCCTGCCTGCAAAGGGTGCCGAAGCGAGCCTTGACGTAGCCGACGCGCAGCTCGAGCACCTCGATGGTCTTGGGGTCGCGCACTGCGACGATCCTGCCGCGCTTGACTTTCTCCACCTTCTTCTTCGCAAGCCACTCATCGGCCCATTGCCCGAAAGGCCGGGCGGCGGCCTGCCTGTGCTTGTCGAGCTGCTTCTCGATGCTCGGGTCTTTGCCTTCCTTGAGCAGGTCTTTGGCCTTGTCGCGCTCGCGCCGCGCGTCTGCGAGCGAGAACGTGCCATCCCTGCCGTTGCCGTAGGGGCCGATGGAGTAGGTTTTCTGGCGGCCGTGGAAACGGTAGTCCATCCGCCAGAGCTTGGAGGCAGCGTTGCCGGGCCTGCTCATGTCCGGCGTGACGAAGAGATAGAGCCAGCCGCCGGTCACGTCGGAAATCTTTGCGGGACTCCACGCGCCATTGTCGAATTTCGGTCGGGCGGCGCGGCAGTCGACGTCGGTCTTGATCTGCTTGGGATTGGCGCAAGCGCCGTCGTTCTTGCCGGCCATCTGCTCAATTCCTTCATTCGGAAAAGCGAAAGTCGCCGTGAACGTTTGTTCTCCCGATACCAGCAAAAATACCAGCAAATCGGGCGGCTGGGATCGGAGGGGAACAAACGGTGACGAACCACAATGTACGCGGAAGTGCCTATTTTTCAAGGGTTTCCGAGCACTGCGCGGACGGTTGCGGACGTTTGAGAACGGGCTTGAACAGCCTAGTTGGTGCCCCTGGCCGGAATCGAACCAGCACTCCTTGCGGAACTCGATTTTGAGTCGAGCGCGTCTACCAGTTCCGCCACAGGGGCATTCGCCCCATCAGCCCGGAGGGCTGGCGTCGCGAAGCGGGCGGAATATAGCGGGCGGGGTGGCGGGGTCAACCCGCGCGGTTTTGATCCGAACGCGGCTCGACAGTGGCGGGTCCAAGGGATACCACCTTGGTATTGCAGGAGCTTTAGCCGTGACGCTCGCGACCGCCAATCCGCTGTCCACACGCAATACCGCCAATCCGGCGCTGACGGCGTCGGCGGCCGTGGCCGTCATCGCGGCGGCGACGCTGGCGGGCGCCTGGTTCTTCCAGCTTGTGCTGGAGATCCTGCCCTGTCCGCTCTGCCTCGAGCAGCGTTATGCCTATTATCTCGCGGTCCCGCTCGGGGCGCTGGTGGCGTTCGTCGCCGCGAAGGGGGCGCCGCGGCCGCTACTGCTCGCGGGGCTGGCAGTTCTTGCGCTGGCCGCGCTCGTCAATGCCGGGCTTGGCGCCTACCACGCCGGCGTCGAATGGGGCTTTTGGCAGGGGCCGACTGATTGCACCGGGCCGGTCGGCAATCTCGGCAGCGCCGGCACGCTGCTGCAGCGGCTGGATACGGTGAAGGTTATCCGCTGCGACGAGGTGCAGTGGCGCTTCCTCGGCCTCTCGCTCGCCGGCTACAACGTGCTGATCTCGCTGCTGATGGCCGCCATCGCCGCCTGGGGCTTTTCGCGGACGGCACGCGCCTGAGACATCGCCCTCCGGCGTGAGAAGGCGCCCCCTATTACCTACCCACGTGGTCCCCATAGAATGACGGCTGCGCCGATCAGACATATGGAAGCGCCTGTAATGTCCCAGCGATCGGGACGTGCGTTCTCGACCGCCCAAAGCCACACAAGCGACGCGACGATATAGATGCCGCCATAGGTGGCATAGGCTCGTCCCGCCGCCTCGGTCTCGACGAGCGTCAACAGGTACGCGAACATGATGAGCGAGAGCAGGCCCGGAAACAGCCACCAGACGGGCTTGCCTAGACGCAACCAGCCCCAGAATGCAAAGCAACCGGCGATTTCAGCGATCGCGGCGCCAACATAGACGACAGCAGTTCTCATAAGGGATCAGCTCTCACAACTCCCGCCGTCATTCAAGGCGGCGGGTCAAATCGCCGCTGTCCAAACGCGCAGTGCGAGCCCGGACCCGACTGCGTGATCCTCGATGATTTGTCGAAAGGGCAAGAAGAAACAGCTTGCACTCAGAAATCCAGTGCTCGAAGCGTAGCCCGTGTTCCTAAGCGCAATGCGGAAGTGCGAGCGCGCCGCGGCGATCGCCAACCTCTCTTCGTCATTCCGGGGCGTCCGAAGGACGAGCCCGGAATCTATTCGTCCATTTGCGCGAGCGGCGAAATGGATTCCGGGCTCATCGCTTCGCGATGCCCCGGAATGACGGAAGAAAATTCGCGAGCGATTCCAAGGTGATTTGGGTCGTCCAGCCCTCACGCGGAAAATAAACCGCTTAACCCGTCGGGCAAATCAGTGATTTAACTCCGCGCGTCTCATGGCGGATGAGGGGCGGGTCGCGATCGTCACGAACGTTGCGGTGAGATGCGGTGGACGTGATGCGTGCGACTGACGAGCGCGCACATCACGGACGGCGAAGTCGTGTGGTCCTGGCACCCCGACGCTGGCGCTAAGCTTCTAACGAAGTGACGGTGGCAAGAAAGCCCGGTCACCGGGGAGAGCACGAAGTAAGCCGTAACACCATCGCGCAG